>NZ_JAHRVT010000019.1:0-48635 GCF_019090545.1 Cycloclasticus sp.
ATTAGGCCTTGGGGGAAAGCTCGGCTCTGGTCAACAATACATGCCTTGGGTGCATATTAACGATATGGTACGCTTGCTGGCGTTCCTTGCTGATAACGAGCAAGCCCAAGGGCCATTTAATGCGTGCTCTACTAACCCAGTACGTAACGATGAACTTACCAAAACCTTAGCGCAGACCCTACATCGTTATGCGTTTATTCCAATCCCTGCTTGGTTACTTAAAGGCGTATTAGGTGAAATGTCTGGCTTATTATTAACAGGGCAACGAGCCATTCCCGAGAAAGCTCATGCAATGGGTTTTAACTTTGCTTATTCTGATTTACAAACAGCGTTAACAGATATTTTACAAACCAAACACTAACAGCGGACGACATAATGACAAACAAAGCAGTATTATTGGCTAACTTAGGATCACCAGACAATACCGATACAGCCTCAGTTCGGCGCTATTTAAATCAATTTCTAATGGACCCCCACGTTATTCAGTTACCGTGGTTATTGCGCCGAATGATTGTTAGCCTGTTTGTATTACCAACGCGGCCAAAAGCTTCTGCTGAAGCCTATAAAAGTGTCTGGATGAATGAAGGTTCGCCGTTGATTGTTTTATCAGAGCGGCTTAAAAACGCATTGCAATCTCAATTAGATATGCCTGTTGCAATGGCCATGCGCTATGGCAAGCCCAGTATTGAGACGGAATTATTAGCGCTCAGTCAACAAGCCGGTATAGAAGAAGTCCTGTACATCCCACTGTATCCACATTTTGCCGATAGTACCGTCACCACCTCTATTGAAGAAGCCGAGCGGGTTATTAAAGAACACGATCTAAACATCAAGCTTAACGTTGTTGCACCGTTTTATGACCAACCTGACTATATTAATGCCTTAGTAAACAGCGCCCAGCCTTATTTAGAGCAAGCCTACGATCACATCGTTTTTAGTTATCACGGCCTACCCGAATCGCATATTACAAAACGTGACCCAACGGGCCAACATTGCCTGCAAAGTGCAGACTGTTGCCAACGCCCAAGCGAAGCGCATAAAACCTGTTATCGCCACCAAGTGATGCGCACCACGCAATGTTTTGTAGAACAGGCGCAAATAGCACCCGAAAAATACTCGGTTAGTTTCCAGTCTCGGCTTGGCCGCGCTAAATGGTTAGCGCCTAATACAGAGGACCGCTTGCGCGAACTGGCCCAATCAGGCGTTAAAAAAGTATTGGTGATTTGTCCCGCTTTTGTCACAGACTGTTTAGAAACACTCGAAGAAATAGCCATTCGTGCAGACGAGGTGTTTAAGGAAGCAGGGGGGGGCGAGTTACAGTTAATTCCGTGTCTTAATGATCACCCTGCATGGGTTAATACGCTAGGGGCGTGGTGCGAAGCGAAGGAGGGATAAAAAGCTTAAGCTTGGAACAATATCCTTGTATTTAATCGCAGTTTCAATAATGGGTGACTGAGTAAAAGCGACATTAATACTTTAACCTTGGCCCCGAATTGTTTACATGTTGCCTAGGCATAAATACTTGATTTCTACAAACTCATCGATACCATATTTAGAGCCTTCGCGGCCAATACCAGACTCTTTAACGCCTCCAAATGGCGCGACTTCTGATGAAATAATGCCCGCATTGATGCCAATAATACCTACTTCAAGCGATTCAGCAACTTGCCACACACGCTTAATGTTTTGTGAGTAAAAATAAGCGGCTAAGCCAAAAGGTGTATCGTTAGCAAGCTCAATGGCTTGCTGGTCTGTTGTAAAGCGATAGAGCGGGGCAACGGGGCCAAATGTTTCTTCATGAGTGATTTTCATCGCCGGAGAGACATTGCTTAATACGGTGGGTTGAAAAAAGAGCCCGCCTAATTCATGCGACGCTCCACCGGTTAGCACAGAAGCGCCTAATTGAACGGCGTTATCAACGTGTTCTTTAACTTTATCAAGTGCTGCGGTGTTAATCAGAGGTCCTTGCTCTGCGGTCGGCTCAATACCATTTGCAACAGTGAGTTGACGTACTGTTGCGGTTAGCTTTTCGGCAAATTCATCATATATACTGTCTTGAACAAATATTCGATTTGCACAGATACAGGTTTGCCCTGTGTTCCTAAATTTACTGGCCATCACGCCTTCAATAGCGGCATCTAGGTCGGCATCATCAAAGACAATAAAGGGTGCATTTCCACCTAATTCAAGGCTTATTTTTTTGATCGTATCTGCGCATTGGCGCATTAAGGTTTTGCCAACCTCTGTAGAGCCCGTGAATGAGAGTTTACGTACGATGGGGCTTGATGTTAGTTCTTCACCGATGGTGCTGGCTTGTCCGGTGACGACATTGAACACGCCAGGTGGTATTCCAGCTTGATCGGCTAATTCAGCCAGCGCGAGTGCAGAAAAGGGCGTTTCCGATGCTGGTTTAATGATAACGGGGCAACCAGCTGCTAGAGCCGGTGCGCATTTACGTGTGATCATCGCATTTGGGAAATTCCAAGGTGTGATCGCTGCAACAACGCCAATAGCCTGCTTGATGACGATGATTCTTTTATCATTACTGGGGGCGGGAATGGTGTCGCCGTATACTCGTTTTGCTTCTTCAGCAAACCACTCAACAAAACTAGCTCCGTATAATATTTCTCCACGTGCTTCGTTGATAGGCTTGCCTTGCTCTGTTGTCATTATGGTAGCAAGGTCTTCTTGATTGTCGATAATTAATTCAAACCATTTTCTTAGAATACTAGAGCGGTCTTTGGCGGGGCGTTTTTGCCATTTTTCCCATGCAGATTGAGCGCATAAAATAGCGTCTTGAGTTTGTTTTGCAGTAAGCAAAGGGACATGGCCTATAAGCTCATTATTTGCTGGGTTATAAACAGCAAGCCTTTGGTGGTCAGTACTATCTACCCATTGCCCGTTGATAAACGCGTGTTGTTTGAAAAGCTTTCTATTTTCAATGTGCATGATTTTATAGCGGCTTTATAAGACAGAAGATCATAGTAATATAAATTTAAAGGATTAAAAGCTTAAAGCAAATATTATTAGCATCGCGTTTTTAATTCTTACTACTGCAAATATTTAAGGGTAGGCCATGGCTTAATGCTCAATCTTGCAGTAAGGGAGTGTCAAGCTGATTGATTAAATATGAGCTGGGGTTATGATGTTAGAACACCTTGCAAATATCAAATAAAGGAGTAATGGTGAAGCAGTAATAAAAACAGTGGTAGATGTCATTGTGAAGTGCTAAAAAAATAATAAAGACTAAACAGGGGAAGAGCATGAATTACAGCAGAGAAACAGCGAAACAGTGGGCGAATGAACACATTAAGGGTTTGTTTATGTGTCCTATTTCACCAATGAATGATGACTTTACTTTTGATGAAGAAGGGATTCGTGAAAATATTGAAGCATTTATTGAAATGGGTGTGGATGGTCTAGTAGTGGGTGGTTTCATCGCCGAGTGCTGGAATGCAACGCTAGACGAATGGTACCGTTATCATGAGGTGGTTGCCGAAGCAGTTAATGGGCGGATTCCCTTATTTTCAATATTATTGGACCCCAGTGCTTATCAAACAATTGAAAAGATGAAGCGCCTAGAAGTACTTGGCTATGACGGTGTAGAAGTGATAAACCCCGTTGTTCAACTCAAAAGTGATGATGAAATTTATAATTGGTTTAAATTTATCACCGATAGCTCGGATTTGGCGGTTGTGCTATACAGAACGCCGGTTTCCGGCAAAGTACTCGGCTGGGATTTACTACAACGTTTGGCAGACCTGGAGACTGTTGTAGGAACAAAACAGGGCGTTATGAATCGCGTGGAAACGTTAAAAATTCGCAGCATCATTCGCCCTGATTTTATTGTAGCTGACCCGTTTGAATCTGTTTTTTGTGATGACCTGCGAAAGGGTGGGCAAACAGTATTTGGTGAGCTGTCTTATATTTTGTATGGCAAAAAACGTCATATCGTCAAAGATTATATGGCCTTGTCGGCAGCAGGCAAGTGGGAAGAAGCTTATCAAACAAGTGCACAGTTAAACGATATTCGAGAATTTTATAATGAAGTGTTTATTTGGGATGTAGTGCAAACATTCACCTATGCCAGTGCCTTAGCTAGTATGAAGGCATGGTTTGAAGAGATTGGTTTAAAAGCCGGGCCTATTCGTCCCCCTATCGAGCAATGCACGCCTGCACTAAAGGCGCGTATTCAGTCAACATTAAAAGAATTGGGCGTGAGTTAAATATAATGAAAAAAAAATTGCATATTTGCATACATGGCGCAGGCGGTTTGGGCTCTGTAATAGGGGGGTATTTAGCTAAATCTGGGCATCAAGTAACATTAATTGGTCGGCAAGCACATGCAGATGCTATCAATCAAAAAGGCCTGCAAATGGTTGGGCGCTTAGGTGACATGTTAATTAAGGATAATTTAAGTGCCGTTACCGTGCCGGATCAAGTAGAAGGCGTTATTGACTACTATATTTTATTAACCAAGGCCAAAGATGCACGGACCGCCTTAAATGATGCCGAAGTTTTAGTTAATCAAGTTAACTGTGCGTTAACGATGCAAAATGGTGTTGGTAAAGAGGCTTTGTTGATTGAACGTTTTGGTGTTGAAAAAGTGATTGGTGGCTCAACGATTGAAGGGGGTACTTTGCTTGCGCCAGGGAAGGTTAATAATCATGTCAGCGCGCCAATAACAGCCTTTTTTGGTGAACTTGATGGCGGCACTACAGAGCGAACCGAGCTATTAGCCGAGGCCTTTAGTGGGGCAAATTTAAAAGCAGAATCTGTTGACGATATTAATCACGTTTTATGGGAAAAAGCGGTTCAGGTATCTGGCGCGTCGGCCTGGGCTGCTAGTACGTTAAGTGCAAACCCAGCGCTAGATTACGCTGATGGTATTTCAGTACGCGAAGGGGCTGAGCATTATGTAACGATTGCCAAAGAATTAATTGATGCCTACAAAGCAATGGGATATGTTCCACAGGATTTTTATGCGCCTTTTTCTTTTCTTAAAGTATTGGATGACGCTACGTTTGAGGATGCTGTTCAAGTTTGCCTTGATTTAGGTGTGCATATGAAAACCTTGCGTCGGGGTATCCGGACATCAATGCATGAAGATGTTATTAATGGCAAATTGACAGAAGTAGATGCTTTGTTTTTACCTTTAATTGAAGCAGCAAAGGAAAATAACGTGGCAATCCCTACCTTCGTTGGTGCATATCGTGTTATTAAAACTATCGACAGCCTACGTTAGAGGTAAAAAAATTACAGGGCTTAGGTGCATTTGTTTAGTGCTTATAAGGCAAGTAGCGTGTAAGGTGTCGAGCCAACTTAAGAATTGATAGTCATGGATAAAGAAACAATAAAAGCATTACTGTATTTAAATGTTGCCAGTATTTTATGGGGGGGTAATGTTTTTTTTGGCAGTTACTTAAAAGACTTTTTAGGTCCATGGAGCATCATGAGCGTGAGAATGCTGATTGGTAGCTTTATATTTTTGTTTTTACTGCACCAAGCAGGGCACCTTAAAGGAGTGACCCGCTTACTCGGCTGGAAAGAGGTGTTTTTAATTGCATTGTCGGGAACAGTTGCCTATCAAGCAACCGTGTATTTTGGTTTGCGCTATACAACGGCCATTAATGTGGGTTTGATTAATTCGCTAGCGCCGATTGCTGTGGCTTTTGCAGCAGCGTTTTATTTAAAAGAAAAGTTAGGCCGTCAACATTGGATAGCGGCGTTTGTTTCGGTTATTGGCTTGGTATTTATTTTGAGTAAAGGGAGCATGGAGAGCCTTTATGCGTTGAGATTTAATAAGGGTGACTTATTTATTTTAGGGTCCATTTTTATTTGGGCCGTTTATAGTATTGCGGCGAAACTGGCAATGGCGAAGGTTACCCCTTTAGTAGTAACAGCCTTGGGTATTTTATTATCAACTTTCATTGTGATCCCGTTGGGGGTGTATGAAGCCAATTACCTTATTAAGCCGGTTATCAATGCTGAGGTTATTATGGCAGTTGTGTTCATAGGTATTGGTCCTACGGTGCTGTCTTTGCTGTTTTGGAATAAGGGAGTGATGATTATTGGTCCAGCTCGTGCGTCATTATTCCTTAATATGGTTCCAATTTATGTAATCGTCTTGTCGTCGCTTTTATTGGACGAAGTACTGCACGATTACCAGTTAATAGGTATGGTATTAATTATTGGTGGCAGCTTATATGCCAATAGGCAAAAGGTTGTTAGCAAGAAAGATTGATATTTCTTTGTGCTGACTGGGTGATGAGTGATTATTTGAATGAAGCCGAGTTGTATTTGTGTTATCTAGGTTTTGTTAAGTCGGGTTAACATACTATAAACACATTATTGTGTAAGGCTTCTGATGAAACCGTACGGTAAAAACTTTTCAATACATGTACTTAGGTCTGCTATTTGACGAATGGGCGAGCCAATAGTCAGATAATGTTCTGTTATATGTTAGCTTTTTGCAGCCTATCAACTCTGCTTGTCGTTAAGGCGTAGAGCCATAAAATGATAACCATGGTGACCCCATAAATAGAAGGGACCATCGCCACATCGGCATTGTTGAGTAAAAAAGGGCTAATAGCAATGGTGACACCTAGCATTGCATTTTGCGCACCTACTTCAATGGAAAGCGTTTTGGTTTGGGGCCTTTCAAGTTTTGCAAATTTAGCGATACCGTAGCCCAGTAATATAGACAGGATATTCAGGCAGATAGTTAATAGACCCACTTGTACGAAGTGTTCAAACCAAGACCCACCGTTTTGCATAAAAATCCCAACAATCAGGAAAGGCAAGAAAGCACCACAGCCTCTTCGCACCCATTGTTTAGAGGCTTTCGCAAAGCGTGGCGCATATTGTAATACCAACATGCCGCAGCTGACAGGTATGACGGTAATCAACATGATTTGGCTGGCTGTTTTCAGAAGAGGTAAACTCAGCTGAATGGTTTCATCGTTAAAGTAGATCATGCTTAGGTTAAGAATAACCGGTAACGTAAAGACGGTGATTAGGCTGGAAATGCTGGTCATCGTGACAGATAGTGCTAAATCGCCTCGTGCGATCAGGGTAAACATATTAGATAACACACCACCAGGGCATAGGGTTAATAACATAATGCCAATGGCTATAGCGCCACTTAGATTTAATGTATAACACAATATAAATCCAAGCAGTGGCAACATAATTAATTGCCCTATTAAGCCTGCCAAAGCGGCCTTTGGAATGGTAAAAACTCGGCTAAAATCTTGGATAGTGAGTCCAAGGCCCATGCCAAACATCAGTAAAGTTAAGAGAATAGTAACAAGGTAGCTGATCATGATATTTTTTTTATAGTTATCTTTTATCAGTATAGTCTTATATGTAAAGCAATGCTAATCAAGCCAGTTTTTGCTCAGCGCTTGGGCTGTTAATAGGCTTGCTGATTGATTTCGCGTTGTGAAATTTTAAGGCCTTGGTGAGAGGGCTTGAAAAATATTTCGCAAGACCCCATATCTGGATTTGCAAATAAACTTGATGGATAAAAGGTAACTTTAATGAGTGAAACAATAGAAAAGAATGAAAAACAAACGCTAGGCTTTGAGGCGGAAACGAAACAAGTATTAGATTTAGTGATCCATTCGCTTTATAGCAACAAAGAGATTTTTTTACGTGAATTAGTCTCAAATGCATCAGATGCTGCAGATAAATTACGTTTTTCGGCACTGTCTAATGAAGAATTATATGAAGGTGATGGTGAGCTGAAAGTTCGTTTGTCAGTTGATAAAGAGGCGCGAACGCTAACAATTTCCGATAACGGCATTGGTATGACGGTAGAGGAAGTAAAGAAAAACATCGGCACCATTGCGCATTCAGGTACTAAAAAGTTTTTTGAGTCATTAACGGGTGATGAAGGCAAAGATAGCCAAATGATTGGCCAGTTTGGTGTCGGCTTTTACTCTGGTTTTATCGTAGCTGATAAAGTGACAGTGGTAACACGCAAAGCAGGCGAAGATAAAAGCATGGGCGTTCAATGGGAATCATCAGGTGAAGGTGAATACACTATTGAAACCGTAGAAAAAGCGGCACGAGGCACCGATGTTATTTTGCATTTGAAAGAAGGTGAAGACGAGTTTTTAGAGTCATACCGTCTACAGGCCATTATTCATAAGTTTTCTGAGCACTTGGATATTCCGATTGTGATGAAAAATGAAAACAAGGATGAAGAGAAAGAAGATGAGCCAGACGATATTACCGTTAATAGTGCTAAAGCGTTATGGACAAAAGCAAAAAATGATTTAACCGAAGAAGACTATCATGAGTTTTACAAACAAACACTTCACGATTATCAAGACCCACTTGCCTATACACATAGTAAGGTAGAAGGTAAAAATGAATATACATTGCTGTTGTATGTGCCTGCAAAAGCACCATTTGATATGTGGGATAGAGAAGCAACCAGTGGTGTAAAACTATATGTAAAGCGTACTTTTATTATGGAAGGTGGCGAATTAATGCCACGTTACTTGCGTTTTGTTAAAGGTATTATTGATTCAGACAGCCTGCCGCTTAACGTTTCGCGTGAACTACTACAGCAAAGCAAACAGATTGATCTATTAAAAGCCGGCGCGGTTAAAAAAATATTGTCGTTGATTGAAGGATTGTCTAAAAACCACCCTGAAAAATTTGATACCTTCTGGGCAGAGTTTGGCGCAGTCTTGAAAGAAGGGCCTATCGAAGATGTAAAAAATAAAGATCGGATTGCTAAATTATTACGTTTTGCTTCCACAAAAACTGAGGGTAAACAAACCGTAACCTTGGCTTCTTATATTGAAAATATGCAAGAAGGCCAAGACAAAATTTATTACCTAACGGGAAGTGCCTACTCAACTGTTAAAAATAGCCCACACCTTGAAGTGTTTAAAAAGAAAGGTATTGAGGTGCTGTTATTGACCGACCATGTTGATGAATGGTTAGTTCAGCATATGCCAGAGTTTGACGGCAAGTCTTTACAATCAGTCGCTAAGGGTGATCTTGATCTGGATTCATCAGATAAGGATGAAGCGGATAAAAAGACCGATGATAAGAAAGAGGATGAATCGCTAAACAGCGTGCTTGAGCAAATCAAAAGCACGTTAGATGGTAAGGTTAAGGATGTGCGTGTTAGTTCAAGGCTAACCGATTCACCTGCTTGTCTGGTTGCAGATGAACATGAGATGGGCGCACACATGGAGCGCATTATGAAAGCGGCAGGCCAAGACATGCCGACCAGTTTGCCAATCTTCGAAATCAATGCAGACCATGCACTTATTCAACGCCTAAAGGATGAAGCGGATGATGAGCGCTTTGCTGACTTATCGAACTTGTTATTTGAACAAGCGTTGTTGAGTGAGGGTGGTCAGTTAGAAGACCCGGCAACATTTGTACACCGCTTAAATAAATTACTGCAATCTTTATTGTAAAAAGTAAAGTTCTTTTTCAATGCTAAAAAGAAGGCGGCCAAATGGCCGCCTTTTAAGTATGTGAGATATAAATCTCACAAGGGAAGGGGCTAAAATTTTAAATACAGGTTGAGTCCTGGGTTGTAGTAATTAAGACGGTTTAAGGCATTATTAAACCGATGGCCTGATTGGTAATTATTGTAGTGATAATGCTTTGGCCGGTAACTGTTATAATTATAATACTTAGGGTGGTTGTTATAGTTTGAATAACGGCGGTCGCGGTAATTATGCTGTGAATGCTTATTCGAATGTTTTCTTGCCTTCCAATGTTGCTTTGTCGAGTAGCCGTTTTGGTGTTTATTATGTGAATAGTGCTTGTTATGGTGGCTTGAAAAGCCAGTGTTACGATCGGTATGATCTGAGCGATCAGAATGTCTTCTGTCAGCTAACGTGTCCGCGCTTATTGTTAACAAAGAACAAAAAATAATAGCGGAAATAATATGTAGTGATTTCATCATCTTATCCTTAACTGCAAAAGCAGTTCTGTTAATGTGCAGTTAAAGGATAAGACTTAGTGATGAATTGAAACTGAATGCTGGCCTTGATGCAGAAAAGTTCGTTCGTTTTTTTACGGTAGTTGCACAGGCGTGCTAGGTTCCCAGTTACTATCCTTATGTTCAGCGACGACCGTGGTATAAACACCACCTCGTACATTAAACTCGGCTGAAAGGCGCATAAAACGTGGCTCACAGGCTTTAACCAAGTCTGCCAAAATGGAGTTGGTTACCGCTTCATGGAAGGCGCCTTTGTCTCGGTAAGACCAAATATAAAGTTTAAAGGATTTTAGTTCGATACAGCTTTCGTTAGGCACATACTCAAGCGTCAGTGTTGCAAAATCAGGTTGTCCCGTTTTTGGGCATAAGCAAGTGAACTCAGGGGTGTCTATGCGGATCGTGTAGTCACGCTCAGTATTTGGGTTAGGAAAGGTTTCTAAGTCGGTATTAGGTTGTGTGCTCATTAAAATATCATTGATGTTGTCTTTAAAAGCGCATTTTACATTGAATATAAAGCGAAGGGTGTTAATCGGCTTTTTTATCGGCTAAATTTACCAGTATTCTTTGTGAAAAAAGTACATTCCTGTATTGTTATTCGATGCGCTTGGAAAAAATAAAACTATCCGGTTTTAAATCATTTGTTGATCCAACGACCATTCCTTTTTCTAGTGATTTGGTCGGTATTGTTGGGCCTAATGGTTGTGGTAAATCAAATGTGATCGATGCCGTTAGGTGGGTGCTTGGTGAAAGTTCAGCAAAGCATCTGCGTGGTGACCAAATGGCTGATGTGGTTTTTAACGGTTCAACAACGCGTAAACCGGTTGGCCAAGCATTTGTCGAACTTATTTTTGATAATACCGATGCCACCATAACAGGTGAATTTGCTGGCTATCAACAAATAGCCTTGCGGCGACAAGTGAATCGGGAAGGGCAATCGGTATACTTTTTAAATGGCACGCGCTGTCGGCGTAAGGATATTACAGATTTATTTCTGGGTACTGGGCTCGGGCCACGTAGTTACGCAATTATTGAACAAGGTACCATTTCACGCTTGGTAGAAGCGAAACCAGATGAACTGCGTGTGTTCCTTGAAGAAGCGGCCGGCATCTCGAAATATAAAGAGCGACGTCGTGATACTGAAAATAGAATGCGCCGTACCCGAGAAAATTTGGAGCGTATCGCTGATCTTTGTGATGAAATTGAAAAGCAATGTCGTCATTTAAAGCGTCAGGCCACTACGGCCGAACGTTACAAGCTCTTAAAAGCAGAAGAGCGTCAATTTAAAGCACAGTTATTGGCATTACGTTGGCAGCGGCTTGATGAGCAAGATGAGGGGCAGCTTAAAGCCATTAAATTGCTTGAATTAAAAGTGGAGCAGACGCTAGCTGCACAGCGAGAGCTGGAAAAAAATATAGAGCAGCAACGTGAGCAGCATAGTCTGCAGCAGAAACAGCTAGGCGAAGTTCAGGCGGAGTTTTATGCGACCGGGTCAGAGATCGCCAAGGTTGAACAAGCTCTGCAGCACCAACAAAGCTTAAAAAAACAGCATGAGTCAGAATTGGAAAATGTTAGCAAATTGCTGACGCTGTCGACACAAGAGCAAGACGAAGGTGATAGAAAATTGGCAGAAACAAATGATGCCATTAAGAAAAGTGAAGCTGAACTGGTTGAGGTAAAGCAACGGTTAGAAACAGCGAATAAAACGCTAGCTGATCAAGAACAAGCAATGGCAGATTGGCAGCAATCATGGGATGAATTTACTTATCGAGTAGCCGAGCCTAAAAGAAGCATTGATGTTGAAAACGCTAAAATAGCTCAGCTTGACAGACAACTTTTGCAAGCGTCGAAACAATTATCTAAGTTTACAAACGAGCAAAAAACACTTCAGGAAGCTTTGGAACGTGTTGACTTAAGCGACCTTGAAAAACAACATGCTCTGTCTGAAACTCAGCAACAAAAGAGTCAATCAGCAGTGCAAGAGAATCGCGAAAAAATGGCTAGCATGCAGTCGTTAATTCATCAAGAAAGTGAGCTTTTAGCCGACTTGCGTGCTGAAAAGTCACGTTTAACGGCAAGGGTTGAATCAATAACTGTTTTGCAGCGCTCTAGTTTAGGTGAGCCAGATGAAACGGAAAGGCAGTGGTTAAAGGGCCTAGGCTTAGCGCAAGCACCTAAGTTAATTGAGAAAATAGACGTGGTAACTGGCTGGGAAAAAGCAATAGAAACAGTCTTGGGGGTAAGGTTACAGGCAATTTGTACTGAGGGTATGGATGCTGTCGTTGATGCTGGCATGCAATACCCAGTTGATGGCTTAACATTCTTTGATACAACGGTTAAGTCTCAACAATCACCTTGTAAAACGTCGTTAGCGAGCCTGATTACCTCTGATTTACCCGCAATGGCTTTGCTGAAAAATGTTCATTTTGCTGAAACGCTGGAGCAGGCAAAAGTCTTAATGAATGAATTAAAAGAGCATGAATCAGTTATCACTAAAGAGTGTGTTTGGCTGCATGTGGATAGTATTTATTTTCAGCATAATGCGCAAAAAGATAGTGCCTTGGCGCTAGAAAAAGAGAAAAAAGAGTTAACTCAACAATTGCACGTGGTGTCGACTAATGTTTTAGATAAAGAAGGTTGGTTAATAAAGGCGCGAGACGAGGTGTCTGAGCTCGAGAAGCAAGGTATTGAGTTGCGCCAACAAGAAGGCAATGCAGTCAGGCAAGTGTCGCAGTTGTGGATGCAGATAAATGAACAGCGTTCAAAACTGGAGATGGCGACGCAAAGGCTGGCAGAGCTAGAGGTTGATATTAATCAGCTCGTTGAGAACCAAGCGACCGATCAAGAGCGTTTAACAGAAAGCAAACGCGTATTGGAGCAGGCCATTGGTCAATCAGCACAAATAGAAACACAGCGTGCTGCATTACAAAAAGAGCGTTCAGTTAAAAAAGACCTCTTAGATAGGATAAAGCAACAAGTGCATAGTTCGCGTGAACGAGTGCATTCATTGATGTTAAAGATCGAAGCGCAACGTTCATCACAAGCGCTGATTGTTCAAAATGCTGAGAGGGTTAACGAGCGTTTGCTTCATGCAAAAGAAAAAGTGGCGGAATTGCAGGCTCAATTAACCATGAGCGATGAGCCAATAGAAGAAAAGGAAGTGACTTTGGCTGATCTACTTAAAAATCGAGTTGCTATTGAAAAACGTCTTGTAGAAGTCAGGACTACGGCTGAATCGACAGAACAAACAATTAGAAACTTGGAAACAACGCGTCATGAATTTGAGCAACTAGTGCAACAGGCAAGGGACAACACGTCTGCCGCAAAAATAGAACATCAGGCTATCTTGGTGCGAAAACAAACCTTAATTGAGCAGCTTGAATCATCGGGCGTTGAGTTGGCTGACACATTGAATGAGATGCCCAAGGATGCAAATGAGACTCATTGGCAAGAGCAGGTGGATGCGCTTGCTGAAAAAATAAATGGTTTGGGTCTAATCAACCTGACGGCAATTGAAGAGTATGAAACACAGTCTGAAAGAAAGCAGTACTTAAATGATCAGCAGCTTGATTTGACCGAGTCGTTGAGGATATTGGAAGAAGCGATTGATAAAATTGACCGAGAAAGCAAAGCGCTTTTTAAAGAAACGTTTGACAAAGTAAATGCAGGTTTTGAAAAACGGTTCCCAAAACTATTTGGTGGTGGGCATGCGTATTTGCAGCAAACAGGCGAAGATTTGTTGGAAACCGGCGTAACGGTAATGGCGAGGCCACCGGGCAAACGTAATAGCTCAATCCATTTGTTGTCAGGTGGCGAAAAGGCACTGACGGCCGTGGCCTTAGTCTTTTCAATCTTTGATTTAAACCCATCGCCTTTTTGTATGCTAGATGAAGTGGATGCGCCATTAGATGAGGCAAATGTTGGTCGTTTTGCTGAACTGGTTAAAGAAATGTCAGATAATGTTCAAATGATTTTGATTACACATAATAAATCAACGATGGAAATGGCTCAGCAGCTAGCTGGGGTCACCATGAAAGAACCGGGCGTATCGAGATTGGTTACCGTTGATTTGGAAGAAGCCGCTAAAATGGCAACTGGTTAAACGCTAAATAAACGAATTTTTAAGGATGGAAAATGGAAGAAAACTCGTTAAGGTTAATATTGCTCTTAGTGGGTATGGTCATATTGTTGGGGATATATTTTTATGACGTGCTAGAAAAAAAGAAAGCGACCGTTCAACAAGAAGAGCTAGATGACTCGGCATTTGATGAGCGAGTGGATCCGGTGATAGGTGGTGAACCGTCCTTTTCTGCGGTATTGGATGAACAGCAGGCCCCGACCATTCATGAGCATGTGGACGTGCCTGAAGCGCAAGAGTCAGACCCTTCACCCGTTGATCCAGTGGAGGATGTGCCAGTGGCAGAGCAGGCATTGGTCATTCAACTGGTTGTTTTGCCTCATAGTGGCGGCTCGTTATTGGGTACAGCTTTGATAGATGCGTTTACAGCCTTAGGTCTTGAGTTCGGTGATATGGGGATTTTTCATTATTACCAGCGACATGATGGTGTTGAGGCGCAACAGTTTCACGTGGCAAATATATTAGAGCCAGGCACTTTTCCTGTGGGTAATATGACTGAGTTTGAATCAACAGGGATCATATTATTTTTTCAAGTCAGTGATGTCGCGCAACCAAGTGAAGCGTTTGAAAATATGTTGAATGTGGCGCGTGAATTAAGTCAGCGCCTAGAGGCGAGGTTGGTCGATGCTGAAATGAACGAGTTGAGACCAGATAACATTATGAAAATTCAGTCACAGCTTTCTAATTTATGACAATGCATGACGATGTTAAGCGACGTGTGCAGACGCTACGTGAAGAGATAAATCAACATAACCAGAATTATTATCAGTACGACGCACCAAAAATTCCTGATGCCGATTACGATGCCTTATTGCGAGAGCTTCAGTTATTAGAGGCTGAAAACCCAGAGCTAATGAGTGATGATTCGCCGACGCAGCGCGTCGGTTCAGCCCCGTTAGACTCATTTCAGCAGGTAGAGCATGCGGTGCCGATGCTGTCATTAGATAATGCCTTTGACGATGATGAGTTTGAGGCATTTGATAAGCGAGTGCGAGAGCGAGCTGACGGGGTTGAAGACATCGAATACCTTGTCGAGCCGAAATTGGATGGCTTAGCTATTTCTTTGTTGTATGCGGACGGTGTGTTAGTACGCGCTGCAACAAGAGGGGATGGTAAACGAGGCGAAGACGTTACCGAAAATGTTAAAACTATTGGTGCCATTCCACTCAGTTTAAAAGGCGATAATCTACCATTGAGTCTAGAGGTCAGGGGTGAAGTGTTTATGCCGTTGTCTGGTTTTCAGCAGCTGAATCAACAGGCATTGGCGTTAGGTGAAAAGCCTTTTGCTAATCCAAGAAATGCCGCTGCAGGTAGTTTGAGGCAGCTAGATTCAAAAATAACAGCAACCCGTCCACTGGCTTTTTATAGCTATGGTATTGGGGTGGTAGAGGGTTACGAGCTACCGCAGACACAACAGGCGCTGTTTCAGCTGTTGGCTACATGGGGTTTGCCAGTGAGTGATCAGGTGACGACGGCAAGGGGCATGCAGCAATGTCACCAAGCCTATCAAGTGTTGGCGCAAAAAAGAGCGCTATTACCTTATGAGATTGACGGGGTCGTTTATAAAGTTAACGATTTTGCCTTACAGAAAGCCATTGGTTTTGTGTCAAGAGCGCCGCGTTGGGCAATAGCACGTAAATTTCCAGCACAAGAAAAAATGACCGAAGTAATAGGGATTGATGTGCAAGTGGGTAGAACAGGAGCCATTACGCCGGTTGCTCGATTGGCACCTGTTTTTGTTGGTGGGGTTACCGTTACGAATGTCACGTTACATAACGAAGGTGAAATGCGCAGGAAAGATGTTCGTGTGGGTGATACGGTGATTGTCAGGCGTGCCGGCGATGTGATTCCAGAAATTGTTTCTGTTGTATTGGAAAAGAGAAAGCCTGCATCGCAGCTTTTTGAAATGCCAATGTCTTGTCCTGTGTGCGGGTCAACAGTGGAGCGCGCGGAGGGAGAGGCGATCGCACGTTGTCCAGCTGGCTTGTTTTGTCGTGCTCAAGTGAAAGAGTCGATCAAGCATTTTGCCTCACGTAAGGCGATGGATATAGATGGGTTGGGTGACAAGATTATTGAGCAATTAGTCGCTCAGGATTTAGTTAAAACGCCGGCTGATTTGTATCGATTAACTCACGAGCAGTTGTCGAGTTTGGAGCGAATGGCCGATAAGTCTGCCAGTAATATTATCGCGGCACTTGAAAAAAGCAAGGTAACGACCCTGCCGAAGTTTCTGTATGCGTTGGGTATTCGAGAAGTAGGCGAGGTGACTGCGGCAAGCTTATCGAGCTATTTTGGACAGCTGGATGTGATACAGAGTGCCACTGTTGAAGAGTTGGAGAAGGTGCCTGATGTTGGGCCTATTGTTGCACAACATATCGTGGCTTTCTTTGAGTTGGCGCATAACCGTGAGGTAATAGCGAGCTTGAAAAACTTAGGGGTTAGTTGGCCCAATGTTGAAGCAGTTCCCCAAGATGATCAGGCTTTATCAGGTAAAGTCTTTGTGTTGACCGGTACATTGTCGACGATGGGGCGTATTGAAGCGAAAGAAGCCTTGCAATTATTGGGTGCAAAAGTGACTGGAAGCGTCTCGAAAAAAACCGATTATGTTGTTGCCGGGGAGGATGCTGGTTCAAAGTTGAAAAAAGCCCAGTCGCTAGGGGTGACGGTACTATCAGAAGACGATTTAATAAAGCTAATAGCAAAGGACTGAATATAACTGTAACGCTATGGATGCCGATTTAGAAACGCAAGTTTGCGTGTTACAAAGCCATATGGATGGCATGATTTCGCGTGCGCAAAAGAATGAGGAAATGTTGAAACGTTTTCAAGACTTGGAAATGCGTTTATTGTCACTGAATTCTTTACGTGAATTAATTGAGCATATTAACGACGATGCCCAATTAGCCTTTAATCTCGACTCTTTATCGTTGGTGCTCGCAGATGAAGATGATGAGATAAAGCAGTTTCTTACCGAGGATGGTTTTAGGTTTGATGAATACCCGAATATTATTTTTTTATCTAAGGGAGGGGTGTTTAAAGATGAGCTGGGTTTGTCTCAACGAATTTTGCTAGGCGCTGCTAATGATGTCCTACCCCAGGTTTTTTGGCCAGCTAATAAAACAGCGCCAAAGACAGTAGCGATTATTCCTCTTGTGCGGCGTGGTATTTATCTGGGCTGTATGGTGTTTGGTAGTGAAGATGAGGGACGTTTTCAAGTAGAAATGGCGACATATTTTTTGGAGCGTCTAGGTAAGGTGATGAGCGTGTGCATGGAAAACACGCTGAATTATGAACAGCTCAGGCGCACTAGCCTATTTGATACGCTGACAGGGGTGAATAATAGGCGGTTCTTTGAACAACGGATGGATGAAGAGATACTTCGCTGCTTAAGAACGGGTGATAGTCTGTCGTGTTTGTTTATTGATATAGACTTTTTTAAGGCGGTGAACGATAACTTTGGGCATCAAGTAGGTGATCTGGCGCTTCGACACGTGGCGGAGACATTACGTGGTCAATTGCGAGCAAATGACATTCTGGCGCGTTATGGTGGTGAAGAGTTTGTGGCGATATTGCCAACTGCCTCTGAGAAGAAGGGTATTGAAGTAGCAGAAAGGATGCGGCAGTCGGTTGCTAATGCCTCAATAGAAATGGCCGGCGAAAGTTCACTAGCGCTGACCGTTTCAATTGGTGTTTCAACGTTTGTTGTTGCAGAACCAGGGTTATCTAAGCCTTTGGGGGCTAGTCAGTTAATAGACGTTGCCGATAAGGCTTTGTATCAGGCAAAAAAATCTGGGCGTAATCTCGTGCGTAGTGGTGGAGAAGTAAAGTCGTGCTCAGTTGTTGATAAAAGAGCCGAGTAGCCGCAGGGTTTGTTTCTATGGTTCAGTATAGGGCGTAGCGGCTTCTTAAGGCCATATTTTATGGCGATGTAATGGCGAAAGCTTAGAAGCATTGTTTTGTGCGGGCAAACAAAGTTATCAAGAGCACCGTTTTTCGGGTATAATTTCGGCTTTATTTAGCATGAATTTTTTGGCGATAAAAAGCTGATGTGAAGTATATTTTTATCGCTTTCTTAATGTTTTTTTGAATTATTTGGCATCCTAGGAGATACCGATACATGTCTGAGCTTGTAAAAGAAACGATCCCCGTCAATATTGAAGATGAGATGCGCCAGTCTTATTTAGACTACGCGATGAGTGTTATTGTTGGGAGAGCCTTGCCAGATGTACGTGATGGCTTAAAGCCAGTGCACCGTAGGGTGTTGTACGCAATGAATGTGTTGAACAACGATTGGAATAAACCTTATAAGAAATCCGCCCGTATTGTTGGGGATGTTATTGGTAAATATCACCCTCATGGTGATACCGCTGTGTATGACACCATCGTTCGGATGGCACAGCCTTTTTCTATGCGTCATATGTTGGTGGATGGTCAGGGTAACTTTGGTTCAGTTGATGGTGATTCTGCAGCGGCGATGCGGTATACCGAAATCAGAATGTCAAAGTTGTCGCATGAAATGTTAACTGACCTAGATAAGGAAACAGTTGATTTTACTGCTAACTACGATGAATCAGAGCACGAACCCAGTGTGTTGCCTGCGCGTGCTCCTTTACTGCTCATTAATGGTTCGTCTGGTATAGCGGTGGGCATGGCGACGAATATTCCGCCACATAATCTTGCGGAAGTAACCTCAGCATGTCTGCGTTTGATTGAGGAGCCTGAAACAACCATTGATCAATTGCTGGAATATATTCCAGGGCCTGATTTTCCAACGGCAGGTATTATCAATGGTGCCACCGGTATTCGCGAAGCTTACCAAACAGGCCGCGGAAAAATTTACCTACGTGCGCGTTACCATGTTGAAGGCGAAGAAAGCTCAAATAGTAAGCTGTCTATTATCGTCACTGAATTGCCGTATCAAGTAAATAAAGCACGCTTGATGGAGAAAATTGCTCATCTTGTCAAAGATGGCAAGCTAGAAGGTATTTCAGGCCTGCGTGATGAGTCAGATAAAGACGGCATGCGTATGGTGATAGAGCTTAAACGTGGCGAAGTGCCTGAAGTGATTATCAATAATTTATATCAACACACGCAACTTCAGAATGTGTTCGGTATTAACATGGTGGCGCTGATCGATGGTCGCCCTAAATGTTTGAATCTTAAGCAAATCCTTAATGCGTTTATTGATCATCGACGTGAAGTCGTAACGCGCAGAACAATTTATGACTTACGTAAAGCGCGTGAGCGTGCTCATACCCTAGAAGGGTTAGCGATTGCGTTGTCGAATATTGATGAAATGATCGCGATGATTAAGGCAGCAAAGACCCCCGCCGAAGCAAAGGTGAGCTTGCTGGGAGCAGCTTGGGAGCCTGGTTTAGTAGCTGACTTATTATCAAAAGCAGACTCAAGCCGTTCTCGCCCAGATAAGCTTGAAGAGCAATATGGCATTGTTGATGGGCGTTATCATTTATCTCCTGCGCAAGCGCAGGCTATTTTAGAGTTGCGCCTGCACCGTTTGACAGGGCTTGAGCAAGATAAGATTCTTCAAGAATATAAAGATCTTCTTGTTGTAATTGATGACCTTTTAGATATTTTGGCGAACAGGGATCGCTTGATGTCAGTGATCAGTGAAGAGCTGAAAGCACTGATAGAAGAATATAAAGAAGAGCGTAGAACAGAAATTGTTGATAAGTTTTTAAACCTCACGGCAGAAGATTTAATTACCGAAGAAGATATGGTGGTGACTTTGTCGCATGAGGGTTATGTGAAATCACAGCCGCTTACTTCATATACTGCGCAACGTCGTGGTGGAAAGGGTAAAACAGCCGCAAACACAAAGAATGAAGACTTTATTGATAAGCTGTTTATTGCCAACACACATGACACGGTTTTATGTTTCTCGAGTAAAGGGAAAGTCTATTGGTTGCGCGTGTTCAATTTGCCGGTGGCCAGTAGGGTTGCGAGAGGTAAACCGATTGTCAATTTGCTGCCGCTAGACAGTGACGAACGTATTAACGCTATTTTGCCAATTCGTGAGTTCAATGAAGATGAATATATTTTCATGGCTACTGAATCGGGCACGGTTAAAAAGACCCATATTAAAGAGTTTGAAAAACCCCGTGCGAACGGCAAAATTGCTATTGATTTGCGTGATGACGATACCTTGGTTGGCGTTGCAGTCACCGATGGCGAAAAAGACGTTATGTTATTTGCTAGCTCAGGCAAGGTAGCTAGTTTTAAAGAGGCAGATGTTCGGGTGATGGGACGTACAGCAAGTGGTGTTCGGGGTATGCGTTTAAAAGATGAAGAACATATTATTTCATTGATTATTTCAGAACCAGGCACTGTTTTAACATTAACCCAAAATGGTTACGGTAAGCGCACAAAAATTGAAGAGTATCCGATTCATAAGCGTGGTGGGCAAGGGGTTATAGCAATGCAAACCAGTGAACGTAATGGTGCGTTGGTCGGTGCTGTCTTGGTAGATGAAAGCGACGAGCTAATGCTGATCACCGATGGCGGTACATTGGTTAGAACGCGAACCAGTGAAATATCAATTTTAGGGAGAAATACACAAGGTGTTCGTGTTATTCGTCCCGCTAAGAATGAAAAAGTCATCGGTTTAGATCGTATTGCTAGCTTAGATGATGAAGAGGGTGAAGAAGTCGCCCTTGATGAAGAAATTACAGATTAATTGTTTTAAGGAGAGTTAGATGTCCCGTGTATATAATTTCAGTGCCGGCCCGGCTGCAGTACCTGTAGACGTATTGAAAAAAGCCCAACAAGAAATGCTTGAGTGGCATGACTCGGGTATGTCTGTTATGGAAATGAGTCACCGTGGTAAAGACTTTATTTCAATTGCAGAAAAAGCAGAAGCCGATGTTCGAGAACTAATGAACGTTCCTGAGAACTATAAGGTTCTATTTTTACAAGGTGGTGCAACAACCCAATTTTCAATGGTGCCGATGAATTTACTTCGCGGTAAAGAAAAAACCTGTTATGTCAATACAGGTGCTTGGTCTAAAAAAGCCATTAAAGAAGCTAAAATTCATAGCAATGTGCACATTTCGGCCAGCTCAGAATCGACTAACTTCACTACAATCCCAGCAGTAGACAGTTGGGATGTTGATCAAAATGCGGCCTACTTGCATTACACCAGTAATGAAACCATTGGTGGTGTTGAATTTCACTCTATACCCGATGTAGGTGATATAGATTTGGTTGCGGACATGTCATCAAATATTTTATCTAGAGAGTTTGATGTCAGTAAGTTTGGTGTCATTTATGCTGGCGGTCAGAAAAATATGGGGCCATCGGGTATAGCGCTTACAATAGTGCGCGACGACTTGATTGGCAATGTGAAAGCCGGTTCGCCGTCCATGATGGATTATAAAAATCATGCAGATGCAGGGTCAATGTTTAATACACCTGCCACCTACAGCTGGTACTTAATGGGCTTAGTGTTTGAGTGGATAAAAGAGCAAGGCGGTGTGTCAGCGATAGAAGCACAAAATGTTCGTAAGGCTGAAAAACTTTATGCTGCGATTGATAACTCAGATTTTTATGCAAACCCTGTCGAGTTGACCTCACGATCAAGAATGAATATTCCATTTACCTTGGCAAATGCTGAATTAGAAGGCTTATTTTTAAGTGAAGCTAAATCAGCTGGCCTAGTCACTTTAAAGGGTCATCGATCAGTAGGGGGTATGCGTGCCAGCATTTATAATGCAATGCCAGAAGAAGGGGTTGATGCATTGATCAGTATGATGGCTGAGTTTGAAAGAACAAAGGCATAGACAAACAGTTAATAATTTATAGGTTAGTAAACATGTACAAAATACAAACATTGAACAACATTTCTGTAAAAGGCCTTGAGAAATTTCCAAGAGAGACCTATGAAGTGGCCTCTGAAATTCAAAACCCAGATGCTTATATGCTGCGTTCTTTAAAGCTGCATAATGTAGATATACCTGAAAGTGTTTTAGCAATTGGACGGGCCGGTGCCGGTGTTAATAATATACCCATTGAGAAAATGAGTGCACGAGGTGTTCCTGTGTTTAATGCACCAGGCGCTAATGCAAATGCGGTAAAAGAATTAGTTTTAACAGGTATGCTTTTAGGTTGCCGAAATATATGTCAGGCGTGGGAATGTGCAAAAAACCTTACAGGCGATGACGAGTCCATTAGTAAAGAAGTAGAGCAAGTTAAGAAAAAATTTGTAGGCTTTGAATTACCAGGTCGTACATTAGGCGTTATTGGCTTAGGTGCGATTGGCACATCCGTGGCGAATATGGCGCGAGATTTAGGCATGAACGTTGTAGGATATGACCCAGCGTTGACTGTTGAGCGTGCGTGGCAGCTATCATCATCTATTGAGTCTGCAAATACAGTCGATGAGTTGTTAGCAAAGTCTGATTTTGTGACGATCCACGTGCCGTTTAATGAGGGAACAAAGAACCTCATTAATGCACGTCGTATTAACACGATGAATGATAATGCGATTATTTTGAATTTTTCTCGCAATGGAATTGTAAATGATGAAGACGTTGTTGAAGCGTTAAATGCCGGTAAGCTGTATTCATACATTTGTGATTTTCCAAGTAACCTATTAAAAGATCACCCGCGTGTCATTACCTTGCCACACCTTGGGGCTTCTACAGGGGAAGCTGAAGAAAATTGTGCAATTATGATTGCTGATCAATTAAAGGATTTCCTAGAAAATGGAAATATCAAAAACTCGGTGAATTTTCCACAAGTCAAGATGCCACGAGTGAGTGGTTACCGTATGGCTATTGCAAATTCTAATGTACCTAATATGGTTGGGCAAATTTCGAGTATTCTTGCGGAAACAGGTCATAACATCTTAGATTTATTGAATAAATCAAGAGGCGACTTGGCGTATACCTTATTAGATGTGGATACAGAAATTACAAAAGACGTCGTTGATCAAATTAAAGCCATTGATGGTGTTCTATCTGTTAGAACGATTTAAGAGGTGAGCATGGGTGTTAATGATTCATTATCTGAGTTAAGAGGCGCTATCGATGAGCTAGATAGTCAATTATTAACCCTGTTTAATCAGCGAGCTGATTTGGCAAAAGCGGTTGCGGCTGTAAAGTTACGTGAAGGAGAAACGGTAGATTTTTATCGTCCAGACCGTGAGGCTTCGGTCTTAAGGCGTGTTAAGGAGCAAAATCCAGGGCCTTTAAAAGATGAGCATGTGGCACGAATTTATCGTGAATTAATGTCATCGTGTTTGGCGCTGGAAAAGCCGCTGACGGTGGCTTACCTTGGTCCGTCAGGCACCTTTACGCAAGAAGCTGCCTTAAAACATTTTGGACATGCTGTACGCACTGTTGAGACGGCGACCATTGCTGATATTTTTCATGAGGTGGAAAATGGAGAGGCTCACTATGGTGTGGTGCCGGTTGAAAATTCTACTGAAGGTGTGATTAGTCATACGCTAGACATTTTCATGAATTCAGCCTTACAGATTTGCGGAGAAGTAGCGTTAAGGATTCATCATCATTTGTTGACCAATGTTGAAGCACTAGACCAAGTTAAGGTGGTTTATTCGCACCAACAATCCTTGGCGCAATGCCGGCAGTGGCTTATGTCGCATTTACCCGGCGTAGAAACTATAGCGGTAAGCAGTAATGCTGAGGCGGCACGTCTTGCGAGTGAAGAAGGGGCTGCGGCGATTGCGGGTGAAATAGCATCTGATTTATACCAATTAAATATGTTGGCCAGCAATATTGAAGATGAGCCAAATAATACAACACGGTTCTTGGTCATCGGTCAGCAAGAAGTACCACCAAGTGGCGATGATAAGACCAGCATGATGATTTCTACAAAGAACATTGCTGGTGCTTTGCAAAGTGTATTAGCACCGTTTGCATATGCAGGTATTAGTCTAAATAAAATAGAATCTAGACCGTCAAGGCAAGCAGCTTGGGACTATGTATTCTTTGTTGATATTGATGGTCATCAAGACGATGAAAAAGTGTCCACAGTATTACAAGAATTGCTGCCTAATGTGAATCTATTAAAAGTATTAGGCTCTTACCCCAAAGCGGTTATTTAAAAATAAAGTAAAGGGTTGCCGGAAAGCAATAATAATGTCTATAAAAAATAATTTTTGTGATTTGGCGTTTGAGCCTATTAATGGCCTGTTCCCCTATCAGCCCGGGAAGCCTATTGATGAATTACAGCGTGAGCTGGGACTTGATAATATTATTAAGTTAGCCTCAAATGAAAACCCCTTGGGCCCAAGTGAGAGGGTTAAAAAAGCGATACAGAACTCGTTGAATGATATTTCAATGTACCCTGATGGCAACGGTTTTTATTTAAAAAAAGCCTTGTCAGAAAAACTCGGTGTAAACGCTGATATGATTACACTGGGTAATGGTTCAAACGATGTTCTAGATGTTATTGCTCGGGTGTTCTTAAGCATGGGGCGAGAATGTATCTACTCTGAATATGCGTTTGTTGTGTACTCCATAGCTACGCAATCTGTAGGTGCTACTGCACGAGTCGCTAAAGCCCGTTTGCCTGATGAGCTTGACGCTTATGGGCACGATCTTGAGGCGATGGGGAAGTTAGTTAGTGAAAAAACGTCAGTTATTTTTATTGCTAACCCAAATAACCCCACAGGAACGTGGATAGAGCCAGACCAATTGGAGCAGTTCTTAAAGAAAATACCTAAGCACATTATTGTGGTTCTTGATGAAGCATATTGCGAATACTTGGAACCACAAAATGTCGTTGATACAACCCGTTGGCTACAGCGCTATCCAAATTTGATTATTACCAGAACTTTTTCAAAAGCATATGGGCTAGCTGGGCTGAGAATAGGTTATGCGGTCAGTCATCCGGATATTGCCGATTTGCTCAATAGGGTGAGACACCCATTCAATGTAAATTCTTTGGGCTTAGTTGCTGCCGAGGCTGCGTTACAAGATGATGCCTACATTGATAAAAGCCGTGAATTAAACAAACAAGGTTTACAACAACTCGCTAATGGTTTTGAGAAACTAGCGCTGAGCTATATCCCTTCTGCTGGAAACTTTATCTCGCTAAATGTCGGTGAAAAAGCGGCAGATATTTACACGAAATTACTGCATGAGGCGGTCATTGTACGCCCTATAGCAGGGTATAACATGCCTGACTATCTTAGAGTATCAGTTGGCTTAGCCGAAGAAAATGAGGTTTTATTAAGTGCGCTGAAGAAGGTGATCTAGCATGTTTAAGAAAATGTGCATCATTGGTGTTGGCTTAATTGGCGGCTCTATTGCAAGGGCATCAAAGAAAAACAACTTATGTGAAGAAGTTATTGGCGTAGGGCGAAGCGAGAAGCATTTACAAAAAGCAGTTGAATTAGGTGTTATTGATGGGTATGAGCTGTCCATTCCATTAGCGACAAAAAACGCTGATATTATCGTTATATGCTCACCTGTTGGGGCTTTTGAATCAATTTTCCAGCAACTAAAAACCACATGGTCAAAAGAGTGCTTGTATACGGATGCTGGCAGTACAAAAGCTAGCGTTTTAGACGCTTTAGAAAACGTTTTTGCTGGGGTGCCCAGTAACTTTGTGCCAGCGCATCCGATTGCAGGCTCGGAAAATAACGGTGTAGAAGCATCCAGTGATCGTTTATTTGAAGGAAAACGTAGTATCCTTACGCCCACTGAGTCGACAGATCAGCAGCTCACTGACCTATGTCAAACATGGTGGGAGAAAATGGGTGCAGAGGTGTCTATAATGAGTCCTCGGCATCACGATGAGGTGTTTGCTGCGACAAGTCATTTACCCCATGTATTAGCGTTCTCATTAGTAGAAGTACTGAAAAACAAACAAGATGAACGTGAGATATTTGAATACGCTGCCGGTGGATTTAAAGATTTTACACGTATTGCATCAAGTGACCCAGAAATGTGGGCGGACATCTGCCTAGCAAATGGGCCTGAGTTACTTAATGTAATGAAAGAGTTAGAGCAACTTAACCAGAAGATATCATCGTTAATCGATGCAAAAGATAAACAAGGTTTATTAGAGATATTTAAATCAGCACAAAGTGCGCGGAAATATTTCTTAAGCCTTCAAAAAAAGTAAAATTCAATGAATACAATGTTATCAAGCCTCAGTCAGGGACTAAAGGGGCAATTTCGTGTCCCTGGCGATAAATCAATTTCACATCGAGCTATTATGTTAGGTAGCTTGGCAGAGGGTGTCACGCAAGTCAGTGGTTTTTTAGAAGCCGAAGATGCCTTGGCAACCTTAAAAGCATTTCAACTTATGGGTGTTGATATTGAACGATTAGGTGAAGGTCGGCTACGAATAAATGGAGTCGGTTTGCATGGGCTTAAAGCGCCGCAAGAAGACTTATATGTTGGTAATTCAGGAACCTCGATGCGCTTATTATCGGGTATATTGGCTGGCCAAAAATTTGACAGCACGCTGACAGGTGATCATTCATTAACCAAACGTCCAATGCGTCGGGTCTTAGACCCACTATCATTGATGGGTGCAGCAGTTGAAAGCACTGATGCAGGTACATCACCTTTAAAAGTTCATGGTGGCGCGCCCTTGCGTGGTATTCAATATAAGATGCCAATGGGTAGCGCCCAAGTGAAGTCGTGTTTGCTATTAGCGGGTTTATACGCAGAAGGCACAACAGAGGTGATTGAGCCTGCAATTACTAGGGACCATACAGAACGTATGTTGAAGGGCTTCGGCTACTCGGTAAAAACGGAAGGCAATGTGGTTTCAATAGAAGGAGGAGGGGCACTAAAAGGTATGTCAATTGATGTGCCGGGTGATATTTCTTCGGCAGCATTTTTTCTTGTGGCGGCCTCGATTACACCCAATTCAGATATTACACTCCAACATGTTGGCGTGAATGCAACACGGACAGGCATTATCGATATTTTATTAAAGATGGGCGCCGATATTCAGTTACTAAATGAAAAAGTAGTGGGTGGAGAAAAAGTAGCAGACATACGGGTCAAAAGCTGTCAATTAAAAGGTATAGAAGTACCTGAAAATTTAGTTGCTTTAGCCATAGACGAGTTTCCAGTCATTTTTGTTGCCGCTGCTTATGCTGAGGGTCAAACAATCGTAACGGGCGCCGAAGAGTTGCGTGTAAAAGAGAGTGATCGGATTCAAACAATGGCTGATGGCTTACAAACATTAGGCGTAGATGCCCAGGCTACAGCCGATGGTATGATTATTAATGGAGGGGCTGTGCAAGGCGGAGAAGTAGAGAGTTTTGATGATCATCGAATCGCGATGGCGTTTGCGGTAGCTGGTCTACAGTCAAGGGGAGCTATTAAAATTAATAATTGCGAAAATGTAGCGACGTCCTTCCCTAATTTTGTTGAGTTAGCGACTCAATGTGGTTTTGAGTTAGCGGCAAAATGAGTAATATAATTCCAGTTTTAACAATTGATGGTCCAAGTGGTTCAGGAAAAGGCTCTATTTCCAAGCGTATTGCTGAAAAATTAGGCTGGCGTTATTTGGATAGTGGTGCACTATATCGCGCACTGGGTGTAGCAGCGATCAGGTCTAAAGTGGATCTTAAGAATGAAGACGCGCTTGCAGATTTGGTTAGAGATATTGAATTAGAGTTTAAGCGAACAGAACTGGGAAACTGGTCGGTTTTGCTAAACGGGCAAGAAGTACAGAATGAATTACAAACCGAACAGGTTGGGGATGTTGCTTCAAAAATAGCGGTATTTAAGAGAGTGCGAGATGGTTTGTTAGCTAAGCAACAATCTTTTTTGAAGCCGCCAGGCTTAGTCGCCGATGGAAGAGATATGGGGAGTGTTGTATTTCCAACTGCGACACACAAAGTGTATTTGACAGCAAACGCGGCCGAGCGTGGAAAAAGGCGTTATAAGCAGTTGATTGAAAAAGGAATAAGTGCTAACCTGACTGATGTTATTCAAGATATTGAGCGAAGAGATGAGCGAGATAAAAATCGCCGTGCTTCTCCGTTGGTAGTGCCGACAGATGCTGTTTACATAGACTCATCTCTTTGCACTATAGAAGAGGTTGTACAGCAAGTTCTAAATTTACTGAAAAACAAATAAAACGTATCCGACAGTTTGGGTACTCTCGTTACCGAGAAATAAAGGTGGTTTGAGCTCGAATGACTCAAGCCTTTTTTTAACTTAACCCTTTTTTTAAGGTCTTAGGACGTTAAAAAATTTATAAAGAGAACATCATGAGCGAAAATTTCGCAGAACTATTTGAAGAAAGCATTAAGTCCGCTGAACTAACACCGGGCACACTGATCACCGGTTTAGTAGTGGATATTACTAACGACTCAGTTATTGTTAACGCAAACCTGAAATCAGAAGGCAATGTGCCACGTTGGCAGTTTGTTAACGCCTCTGGTGAGCTAGAGGTTGCGATTGGCGATGAAGTTGAAGTTGTATTGGATATGGTGGAAGACGGCTTAGGCTCAACACTATTATCGAGAGATAAGGCGAAAAAAGCTGCAGCCTGGAAATTCCTAGAAAAAGCAGCAGAAGAAAAAGAAACAGTAATAGGTGTTATCACTGGCAAAGTACGTGGTGGCTTTACTGTTGAAGTAGGTGGCTTAAGTGGCTTCTTACCAGGATCACTTGTGGATGTACGTCCACTTAGAGATACAACCTTCTTAGAAGGCAAAGACCTTGAGTTTAAAGTCATCAAATTAGATGAAAAACGTAACAATGTTGTTGTCTCTCGTCGAGCAGTTCTAGAAACAGAATACAGCGCAGAGCGTGAAGCATTATTAGAAAACTTGAAAGAAGGCGCTATCCTTAAAGGGGTTGTAAAAAATCTTACCGATTACGGTGCATTTATCGATTTGGGCGGCGTAGATGGTTTGTTACATATTACCGATATGGCTTGGAAGCGTGTTAAACACCCATCCGAAGTGATCGAAATCGGTCAGGATATTGAAGTTCTTGTGCTTCGTTATGACGAAGAGAAGAAACGTGTTTCACTTGGCATGAAACAGTTGGGTGAAGATCCTTGGGTTAATATTTTAGACCGTTACCCAGTTAACTCTAAACTGAGTGGTAAAGTAACAAACTTAACAGATTACGGTTGCTTTATTGAAATTGAAGACGGCATCGAAGGTCTTGTTCACGTGTCAGAAATGGATTGGACTAACAAAAATGTTAACCCAGCTAAAATCGTATCATTAGGTGACGAAGTTGAAGTGATGGTGCTTGAAATTGATGATACTCGCCGTCGTATTTCATTGGGTATGAAACAATGTAAAGGAAACCCATGGGAAGACTTCTCAGCGATTCATAAGAAAGGCGACAAAATTAAAGGCCTTATTAAGTCTATTACTGACTTTGGTGTCTTTATTGGATTGGATGGTGATATTGACGGTTTGGTACATTTGTCTGATATTTCTTGGGATGAGAAAGCTGAAGAAGACCTGCAAAATTACAAAAAAGGAATGGAAATTGAAACTGTTATTCTAGCGATTGACTCTGAGCGTGAGAGAATCTCATTAGGCATTAAGCAGTTAGAACAGGATCCTTTCCAAGAGTTCTTGGCATCGAATGATAAAAATAGTCTTGTCAAAGGAACGGTAAAAGAAGTTGATGCGAAAGGCGCGGTTATTCAATTAGCAGAAGGTATTGAAGGCTACTTACGTGCTTCAGAGCTTAATAGAGACCGAGTGGATGATGCTAGAAACTTACTGACCGAAGGGGATGAGGTTGAAGCTAAATTTATTGGGGTTGATCGTAAGAACAAAACCATTAATTTATCTGTAAAAGCTAAAGATGATGATGAAGAGAAAGCAGTATTGAGCGACTACTCTGCTCAAAATGCTAGCACACCGACATTGGGTGATATCTTTAAGAACTCCATGGAAGATAAGTAAAAAGAGTCGAACATTAGGCGGGATAATGTATTCCGCCTAATGTCTACTTAAGGTGATAACGTGACAAAATCAGAATTAATTGAAAAATTAGCAGATCAGCAAGTACATCTGCCCTATAAAGATGTTGAGTTGGCTGTAAAATGCATCTTAGAAAGAATGAGTAGGGCGCTATCCTCTGGTGAAAGAATTGAAATTAGAGGGTTTGGTAGTTTTTCGTTGCACTATCGTCCACCAAGAATTGGTAGAAATCCGAAAAATGGCGAATCGGTTGCCTTATCAGGGAAGTATGTTCCTCACTTTAAACCGGGGAAAGAACTAAGGTCTCGGGTAGATAATGCAAAAGAAAGTTACAGAATTAAATAAAAAAAGCCCCTTTTAAGGGGCTTTTTTTTGCTCGAAGAAAAGAACTAAATATAATTTTAGCTTGTTATAATCAAGTACACATTGTTTGATAAGCTACATATAAAGGCTAAGAAGGTGCGTATGAAATTCATATATTTATTAGTTTTCGTGATTGTTCTAGTCGTGGGCTTTGTACTATCCGTTTTAAACTCCGCGCCTATCAAAATTAACTATTACTATGGCTGGCTTGAGATGCCACTCTCTTTTGCGTTACTGTCAGCGTTTATATTAGGTGCCGTGCTGGGGTTAAGCTCAAAAATTTGGAGTAATTTGATGTTACGACAACGTTACTCGAAATTGTCAAAAGAAGCGGCAGTTACCAAAAAAGAAGTTTCTAGTTTAAGAACATACCCCGCTAAACAGATAAATTAATTGAATGTTTGAATTTGCAATAATGCTGTTACCGGTAGCAGCAGCCAGTGGATGGTACGTAGCATTTAGACATTATAATGCGAAGTTAAAAAAGCCTTCTAACGAATATGAAGGCTTTTTTAAAGGCATCAACTATTTGTTAAATGAGCAGCCTGATAAGGCGATTGATGTTTTTATTGATTTATTAGAAGTAGATGATGAAACCATAGAAACGCACCTTGCATTGGGTACGTTATTTCGTCAGCGCGGTGAAGTAGAAAAATCCATCCGTCTACATCAAAATCTTATTGCGAGGCCTCAAATTAGCCTAGATACGCGAGCCAATATTTTAAATGAACTCGGTTTGGATTATATGCGTGCCGGACTACTTGATCGAGCCGAGAATATTTTTCTTGAATTAGAAAAAATGGAGCTTCATGAAGTTAATGCGGTTCGACAATTATTGTCTATTTTTCAACAAGAAAAAGAATGGTTAAAAGCGATAGACTATGCGACAAGACTAGAATCAATCGAATTCAAAAAGCAACCTTTACTACTGTCCCATTTACACTGTGAAGCAGCACTATTGTATCGTTTTGAAGAGGATGCGGATATTATCAAAAGCCACTTGAGAAAAGCGCTTAAAATCGATCCATTGTGTGTCAGGGTTAATATTATTAGTGCGGAAATTGAGGTGGCTAAAGGTGAGTATAAGCAAGCATTGAAATTATTGTTAAAAATAATGGATCAAGATAGAAAGTTTGTGCCTGTATTTATTGATTTAATACTTAACTGCTATGACCGACTAGGCCGGTCAAAACAAAAATTTGATTTCTTGTCTGAACTTCAACAGAACAATGAATCAACCATTGTTGACAGTCGCTTTTTAGATGTGCTGTTGGAACACAAAGGCTTGGAAGAAGCATCTGCTTTCATGCATAAAAAGTTACGTCAACATCCGTCGAAAAGTTATTTGAAATTGTATGCAGGGATTACACGTCCGGATAAAAATACCGAGCTTGAGTTCTTAAAAAGTATTATTAAACAGTTTGATAATGATGTACAAAATTTTCAATGTAAACAGTGTGGGTTTACTTCAGTTGATTTAAATTGGTGTTGTCCAAGTTGTCAAGACTGGGGGGTTATTGAACCGATCGAAATATAAAAGGTATTCTGTAAGTCTTTACCGATAACACTTTAAGGTTTTACGTATAGACGTAGGCTATCTAAATAGACGAAAGTAAATACGGTTGTATGGAATAAGGATGTTTAATCAACGTAAATGAATAAGGATATTTATGAAAAAGATTATTATAGTATTGGTTTCATTAAGTTGTTTTTGCTTTTCTTTCATGGCATTGGCAGTAAATATAAACACAGCGGATGCCGATGATATTGCAAAAGAACTTAAAGGTGTTGGCCCAGCTAAAGCAGAAGCGATTGTTAATTACCGTGAAAAAAATGGTACCTTCAAAAGCCTGAAAGAACTGACTAAGATAAAAGGTATAGGCGCGTCTACGGTCGATAAAAATCGTGAAAATATTCAACTGGATGTAATGTAGAGCTTTTCATGGAGTGAAAAAGCCCTGTTAATTCAGGGCTTTTTTATGCTCATACCTTGATGGTTAAAACTGCTCTTCCTTAAGGCTCATGGTGCTATTACAGCCAGCCAAGATGTTAGACAGTAGAGAGCCTGTTTGAGGCAAGAGGCGTTGCATATAAAATAGGCCTGTTTTGAGTTTTGCATCGTAAAAATCGGCACTCATTTCGCCTTTACGATAGGTGATTTGTTCAGCCATTTTTGCCCACATATAACCAAGAGCGACTAAACCAAACATATTTAGGTAATCGCTAGCAGCGCTAGCAGCTTCATCTGGGTCTGATAACCCTTTTTGTGCAATAAAGAGAGTTGCTTGTTGTAATCTTGAAAATGATTTCTGTAAGGGTAATATATAGGCTGTTAACAGCTTATCGCTAGCATATTGCTCAAGAAAGTTAGAGATGGGGTGAAAGAAATGCCGTAAATATTTACCCATTTGCTCGGGTAATTTTCGACCGACTAAATCAAGCGCTTGAATACCATTTGCACCTTCATAAATTTTACTAATTCTTGCATCTCGTAAATACTGTTCCATTCCATTTTCACGGATATAACCATGGCCACCGTATACTTGTATACCTAGGCTAGTGACTGTTTCTCCAATATCAGTAAGAAATGATTTAAAGACCGGTGTTAATAAAGAAACAAGCTCATCTGCTTCTTGCCTTTGTTGTTTGTTATCAGCATGCTGGGATAGGTCAAGTTTGTAAGATAACCAGCTACTTAAGGCTCGCGCACCTTCTGTGTAAGCCTTCATTGTCATCAGCATGCGTCTAATGTCAGGGTGAACGATCAGTGGGTCGGCAGCTTGTTCGGGGTACTTTGCTCCACTAAGAGCTCTGCCTTGAAGACGTTCTTTAGCGTAATCTTTAGCACTGCAATAAGAGGCTTGAGCAATGGCCAAGCCTTGAATACCAACATGGAGCCTAGCGCTGTTCATCATAACAAACATCGCTTTCATCCCTTTGTTTAGCTCGCCAACAAGAAAACCTTTCGCGTTATCAAACTCTATAGAGCAGGTGGATGAGGCGTTAATTCCCATTTTATGTTCTATTCCGCTACAAAAAACACCGTTGAGTTCTGCCAGGGTTCCATCATCATGAACGTTGAACTTGGGCACTAAAAACAAACTAATTCCTTTGATTCCTGAAGGGGCATCTGGGGTTCTTGCTAATACTAGGTGTATTATGTTTTCTGTTAAGTTATGCTCGCCAGCGCTAATAAAGATTTTACTGCCGGAAAGGTGATAATTACCCTCACTTTGTGGAACCGCTTTTGTTCGAATAAGCCCTAAATCTGTGCCACATTGAGGTTCTGTTAAACACATTGTGCCACTCCATTGCCCGGAGACCATATTAGATAGAAATTTTTCTTTTAAATCTTCGTGGGCAAATTTTTCGATAGCGTTATAGGCACCAATAGTTAACCCCATGTACATGGTGAATGACATATTGCTTGAAATAAGCATTTCATCAACGGCATTGGCAATATAATGAGGTAAGCCCTGTCCGCCGTATTTAGGATCACAGGTTAAATTCCCCCAGCCAGAGGCTGTCATTTCTTGATAGGCTTCTTTAAAACCATCAGGCGTTGTAACGACGCCATCATGGTATGTGCAGCCTTGTTCATCACCCGCTTTATTTAAAGGAAATAATAATGTTTCGGACACCTTTCCAGCCTGTTCAAAAATAGCATCTGTCAGGTCTGTCGTCATCTCTGAGAAAGTAGGTATGTTACTGAGTTCGTCAGTTTCTAAAAATTCATTTATTAGATACTTAATGTCGTCAATCGGCGCTTTTAATGTAGCCATGTTTAGTTCCTCAGCGGTTTGCCAGTTTCTAGTGTGTGCTGCATACGATCTAATGTATTAGTATTTTTGATCAGTGTTACAAAGGCTTGGCGTTCGAGTGCATATAAATCATCTTCAGTATGTAGTTCAGTAATATCAGTGTCACCTCCACTCAATACCATAGCTAATTGGTCGGCAACGGTGCTGTCGTAGGGTGTTGCTTTACCTGTATTAACAAAATTGTTAACGGCTAAATTAAGCGCTATACGTGCGGTGCTGCCGGGTAGTGATACCTCAGCTTCTTCAGGAGCAAGGTAGCCCTCAACCAGTTCTAAGGCTTTGTGTTTTGCGTCAAATAATAAGCGTTCACGATTCATCGTGATGCCATCTGTTGGGCGCATGAATAAGTGGCTTTTCGCTTCTTCTGCTGAGCTGGAGACGGTGGCAGTGCTGATTAATTCGAATGCTTTGCTGATCGCTGGCATGGGACCTTTAGCCCGTTTTGGGTTTAGCATCCAGCGGGTTAATAGTTCTTTACAGCCTCCCCATGATGGAATAAGCCCAACGCCTACTTCAACTAAGCCGAGGTAAGACTCTGCGTGTGCTTGAATGGCATCACAATGAAGCAAGCTTTCGCAGCCGCCTCCAAGAGCCATTCCAGATGGTGCACCAACAACAGGAAAGGGGGCGTATTTCATGGCTTTGTAGGTATCTTGCCCTGATTTCACCATCTGATTTATTTGTGGCCAAGCGGCTGTGTTAGCAGCAAATAAGGCTAAACCAATGTTGGCGCCAACAGAGTAGTTGTCGGCTTCATTGTATAAAACTAAGGCTTTGTAATTAGTTGGAATGACCTCAACTGTACTACCAATCAGAGCTAAAATATCAGGGTCAATCGAATTCATTTTGCTGTGAAACTCTAAACAGAGAACACCATCACCAATATCCCATAGACTTGCGGATGAATTCGACTTGATAGGGCGTTGGCTTTGCTTGATATCGGTTAATGTTAAAACCCCCTCGTGTTTTTCTACCGGACGATACTCACCGGCAAGGTTTAAGCTTAACGCCTGCTCGTTTTCAAAGGAGTAAAAGGTTTTTCCTCGTGCTGCTAACAAGAACGGTGGGATGGGTTGTTGGTTATCGTTTAGTTTATTGATAAACCAATCAACCCCGACTTTATCGAGCAGTTCGAACGGGCCATACTTCCAGTTATAGCCTAGCTTCATAGCTCGATCGATGGATTCAATATTGTCGCTTATTTCTGGAACTAAAGAAGCTGAGTAACACAAGGTTTTTGATAAAACTGACCAAGCAAATTGACCACCTTTGTCATCGAATGAAACCAGTTTTCGTAGATCCTTTTTAACTGAAGGTTTTAGTGACTCTAATGTTGTTTGCTTGTGTGGGGCATATTCTCCAGTTATTAAGTTAATAGACTCTTTGGTTTTTTTACCGTTTAACGTACTGAGTCTATAAAATCCACCTTTTCCCTTGCGGCCTATATAGCCATCGGTAATCATTTTTTTTACGATGTCTGGAATAACCGTTTGTTCTTGAAATGGGTCGTGCTTAGGTAAGGAGTGAACCATGGACTCTAAAACATAGGGCATGATATCAATGCCCACTAGGTCCATTAAGCCAAAAATGCCTGTTTTAGGAACGCCCATTGGTGTGCCCGCTAGGCTGTCGGCCTCATCTACGGTTAGCTTTAGGCGAATGGCATCTAGTAAGGCAGTTTGTATCCAATATGTACCAATTCTATTAGCAATAAAGCCGGGTGTGTCATGGCACTTGACGACCCCTTTGCCTAGTTTGTAATCACAAAAATGACTTAAGCATTCCACAACTTTTGGCTGTGTATCTGGCCCGACAACCATTTCTAATAATCGCATATAACGAGGTGGGTTGAAAAAATGCGTGATGAGAAAATGACGTGAGAAGTCTTTGGATGTTCCAGCTGTTAAATCGCTAAGAAGGAGTGTGGAGGTATTAGATGAAATGATGCAGTCTGGTTTACGTATTGCGTCAATTTTTTTGTATAAATCTTGTTTCAAATCTAAGCGTTCAACAATTACCTCTATTATCCAATCTACAGTGGCTAAATCATTGAAATTGTCCTCTAGGTTTCCAGGTGTAATGTTTTTGGCGTTACGTTTATGCATTAACGCAGCTGGTTTTGTATTCAATAATTTTTTCAGGGCAGTTTGAGCAATGATGCTGCGATCTTCGGCACCCTCAGGAACGATGTCTAATAACAAAACTTTTTTACCGGCATTCGCAATCTGGGCTGCAATGCCGCTGCCCATTACGCCTGCGCCAATGACGGCGATGCTGTCTATTTTCATTAGAGAGACTCCAGGATAGTTGCAATACCTTGCCCGCCGCCAATACATTGAGTGGCTAATGCATAGTGTTTGTTTTCGCGCTTTAATAAAGCGGCTGCTTTTCCTGTGATTCTAGCGCCTGTCGCACCCAGAGGGTGACCGAGAGCAATGGCGCCACCATCAATATTAACTCGATTAATATCAACCTTAAGTTCTTGAATACAAGCGATAGACTGACTGGCAAAGGCTTCATTAATTTCAATGATGTCTATATCTGTAATCGTTAAGGATGCTCTTTGTAAGGCCTTTTTGGTCGCGAAAATTGGTCCTAGGCCCATTGTTTCGGGAGCGCAACCGGATACAGCAATGCTGTTAATTCGAGCCAAAGGCGTTAATTTATTTTGTATGGCGTACTCTTCGCTGCAAACTAATGTTGCTGAAGCGCCATCAGTCAGCGGGGAAGAGTTGGCCGCCGTTACGGTTCCGTCAGTAGAGAAAGCGGGCTTTAATCCTGCCATCTCTTCGATGCTGGTATTTGCTCGGATGCAGCCATCCATCTCAACAATGATTGAATCACAGTCTATGGGGATGATTTCATCTTTAAAGCGGCCTTGTTGCTGAGCGGCGGCAGCTTTTTGTTGGCTAGCAATGGCAAACTCGTCTTGTTGTGAGCGTGACAATTGGTATTGTTTCGCAACGTTTTCAGCTGTTTCCCCCATGCTGATATAGGCTGCTGGTAGGGTGTTGAATAAGGCTGGGTTTGGCATAGGGTTATACCCGCCCATGGGAATGCGACTCATTGATTCAACGCCAGCACAGATAAAGGCTTCTCCTGCATTCATTTGAATAGCACCGGCAGCCATATGAATGGCTTGCATAGAAGAGCCACAAAAACGATTAACTGTGACCCCGGCAACACTGTTGGGTATTCCTGCCATTAAACCACTCAGTCTGGCGATATTAAGACCTTGTTCGCCCTCTGGGAAAGCACAGCCCATTATAATGTCTTCTAGTGAGCCTGAGTCGATGCCTGTTTTGCTAACTAGGCCGGCGATCACTTGAGAGACCAGGGTGTCTGGCCTTAGGGTTGCTAAAGCGCCCTTATGGGCAAAAGTTTGGGGTGATCGTACGTAAGCTGCTATAACAACATTTTTCATGATTTGCTCCATCTGATGGCAGGTTGAATGCTGAGAGTTTTTGAGACGGTGGGTTAGGTTTGTTTACGTTTTGCATGTTTTTTTCAGTCCCATGTCGACGCTCAGTGAACGGCCTAATGTGGCCTGCTGAGCTGATAAGTAGAGGGGTTATATGTGTTGTTTGTTCTGTAGGACTGTTATATGACGCCGTAAAAACGTTGATATTAATGAATGAATAGCGAAAAGGTTTAGCGCAAAGCGTTAGCCACTTATGTGTGTAACCGTTATAAGGAAAGGTGAGGTTAAAAATAGGACTTTTAGAGTTTTTAAAGCGGCTCGTTTTATAGCGTGCTAGCGTATAAGTTCTAACATTTGCAATGCCAGTTATCGTTATTGCTATGTATAACGTGTCATGTTTCATATTATGCCTAATATGCAATATGCGCCTGCCTTATAGTAACGTCAATTGAACAAGCGGGTAGATACAAAAACGCAACTTGGCATTGACTATAAAGACCGAAGTTCACGCCTTAAAACCTTACCGACATTGGTTTTAGGTAGTTCATGAATAAAAACAATTTTATCGGGTGTTTTATAGGCGGTAAGGCTCTTTCTGCAATGTGCCAGTAGTTCGCTTTCTGTTAATGATTGGTCTTTTTTGACAACAAACGCTTTAACAGCTTCACCACGTAGGTCATCGGGTACGCCAATAACGCCACATTCTAAGACGCCTTTATGTTCAACAATAACGCTTTCTATCTCGTTTGGGTATACGTTAAAACCAGAGACTAAAATCATGTCTTTTATACGGTCGACAATGTAGAAAAAGCCATTACCATCCATTTTTGCAACATCACCGGTTTTAAACCAGCCATCGTTGGATAGGACTTCTGCGGTATCTTCTGGGCGATTCCAATAACCCTGCATAACTTGTGGGCCTTTAACGCAGAGTTCCCCCGCTTTACCATCTGGAAGCGTATCACCCTGGTCGTTTATTAGTTTGCAATAGGTTGATGGAATGGGGAGACCAATACTGCCGTTAAATTCTTCCAAATTTAAAGGGTTAATACAGACAGCGGGTGAGGTTTCGGTTAAGCCAAATGCTTCTACAAGCGTGCATCCGGTTATTTTCTTCCATTGAGCAGCGACGGCTGGTTGTACCGACATGCCGCCACCTAATGATATTTTAAGTTGGGTGAAGTCTATATCTGCAAAGCCAGGTGTATTAATAAGAGCATTAAAAAGCGTATTCACTCCAGTTATGGCGGTAAATGGGGTGTTGCTAAGTTCTTTAACGAAGCCTTTGAAGTCTCTTGGGTTGGTAATTAATATATTGTTTGCGCCCGCCTCCATAAAGACCAGACAATTAGCAGTAAGGGAAAAAATGTGATAGAGCGGCAAAGCAGTAATAATAGCTTCACGGCCCGGTAGTACGTCATTTTTTATCCATTCGGATGCCTGTAACATGTTAGCAACCATGTTTTTATGCGATAACATGGCGCCTTTGGCAACACCAGTTGTGCCGCCTGTGTATTGCAGAAATGCAATATCATGATGGCTAAGTGGTGTTGGTACAAAGTCCTGGTTTGATCCTTCAGATAAGACGGTTTTGAATGAAATGGCGTTGGGTAGAGTGTAAGGAGGGACCATTTTTTTTAGATATTTAACCGCCCAATTGATGAGAATAGATTTAGGGAAGTTAAGCATGTCGCCCATTTTGGTAACAATAATATGCTCAATATCGGTATCAGTTACAGCTGCTTGAACTGTGCTGGCGTAGTTTTCAACAACAATAATCGCCTTGGCACCAGAATCTTTTAGTTGGTGGTGTAATTCACGAACGGTATAAAGCGGGTTAGTATTAACGACTGTTAGGCCAGCTCGCAAAACACCAAAAATTGAAACAGGGTTTTGCAGTAAGTTTGGCATCATAATGGCAACACGTTCTCCTTTTTCCAGCCCAAGTTTATTTTGTAAATAGGCGGCAACTGATTCTGTAGCATCGCTAAACTCGGCATAGCTAATTGTGGTGCCGAAATTGCTAAAGGCTGGGAGGTTTGCATACAACTCCACACTGTGTTCAAAGATCTCGACGAGAGAGTTATATTGATGAATATCAATATCTGAATTTACACCATAGGGGTAACTGGTTAACCAAGGCCTATCCATGATGTTCTCCTTTGTCGATTAGGCGTTTAAGTATGTTGATATCGGTTTTTATAATGGCTATAAACGTCTACTGGTCTACATATTCCAGCGCAGTTGTACGCTGATAATATCAGCATCAGACTCATAGTCTCCTCTAACAGCGCTAAGTTCTGCTGGGTTAAGTCCAGTGGCTTCAGAAGATCTATTGATTTTTGTGTCCGGTACGAAGAGGTGAGCATAGCCCGCGTCAAGAGATAAATTATCGGCAAGTTGGTAACTAGCGCCAATGGCTAACCAATATCGGTCATTATCAGGGAAGCGTGAAGAACGGGAAGATGCATTTCTTGCAGCGCCTTCATCGTAAGCTGCGCCTATGCGGTATGTCCAAGGGCCCCCTCTGTTGAATAGGTAGCACCAAGAGACAGACGAATATTGTCTTTAAGTCGTAAGATATCGGTGCTATCTGCTTTAAGTGGGTTATCAAACATAATGACTAGAGCAGGCACAGAGCTCCAGCCGACCCAAGTGGCATCCGCCATAATATCAATACTATCATTCCATTGGTGGTGGATGCTTAATGATGCACTGGCGGGCAGATCAGGTTGAACGTCTAAATGGGTATCTGCTAAAACAAGGTCTAAATTTAAAGCGGGTGTAATATTACGGAAATCGGCATCGCCTTCAAAGTCATGCTTTATTTCTGATCGATAGGAAAGCCCAATGCGTGTTTTATTGGTTATGTTGTACAGTGCTCCTAGGTTAAAACCATACGATATGTCATCGGCCTCTAAGTGAGAAAAGCCGTCAGGAATAGCTCCTAAAACAGAAAAATCTACCTTATTATTTAAAGTGGCCTCAATGTATTGAATGCTGATGCCAAAGCCAAGTGAGAGGTTCGTTGTGGCTTTCCAAGCTACGGAGGGGTTGATATTAACGGTAACAATTTCAGACTCAATCGCCTGATACTTTCCAATCCAGTCAGCGCCATATTTTGTTGCAAGTCCAAACGGTGAGTTAATGCCTACGCCCACTTTGACATCATTATCTAGGCTGTGGACATAGTAAAAATTGGGTACATAGGCAAAACGTCCGCCGTCTTCTGAGCCATCTGCAAAGTTGCTAGCGCCAGCAGAGTTAGTGCTTCCGTCGTCATCAAAATCAAATGAAGGCGCGATAAAGTGCATGCCGAGTACCATTTGGTTGCCTTTAATACGCGTCATGCCCGCTGGGTTAAACCAAATGGTCGAGGCGTCTTCAGCAGAAGCTGCGCCACCTGCAAAGGCGTTCCCCAAACCAAATGCGCTTTGTTCGGCGACACCGAAAGCGGCTGAGTGAGACATTGGAGAAAAAAAAGGTAATGTAAACAGGGTGGATAAAGCAAAAACTTTAATAGAGCGAGTATTCATGTTACATCCTCCAGTCATTTACTTTTGTAATTAGTATTTTTATAAGTAACGCAATCCTTTTTTATGCCAATTATTAGAAAAGGTCAAATTTAGTTGCAAAAGAATAAGATCAAGGACACCATGCTTAATATTAAAATTATTAGGAATGAACAGATGTCGTCAGTTTTAGTGGAAAAGAAAGACGGTGTTGCTTGGCTTATTTTGAACCGACCTGAAAAGCTAAATGTGGTTGGTTCAACAATGCCGGCTGACTTACTGTGCTGTACTGAGGGGTTGAAAAATGATGAGAGCATTAAGTGTGTCATTGTCACCGGTGCGGGAGATCATTTTATGGCTGGGGGCGACATTGATTACTTCAAATCACTTGTAGATGCTTACGCAATAGAGGGTGAGTCAGCATTACCGGGTGATATGTTTGATAATTTGCATCAGGCAATATTGAATCTTGTCATGATGGAAAAGCCCGTTATTGCCTGTGTTAAGGGAGCTGTTGCAGGGTTTGGGTTAAGTTTAATGTTAGCGTGCGATATGGTGGTGGCGGCGGATAATTCAGTGTTCTCCGTTGCATATTGTAAAATTGGCACTACACCTGATGGTGGCATGAGTTATTTCTTACCGCGAGCAGTTGGTCAAAAAAGAGCGCTGGAGTTATCACTAACTGGGCAACGTTTCTCCGCAGAGCAAGCTGAACGTTGGGGAATGGTTAATCGAGTTGTCGCTGTCGAGTTGCTAGAGACAGAGTCAATGACTCTTGCCGAGTCACTATGTAAGGGGCCGAAAGATGTTTTAGCAAGAACCAAGCGTTTATTTAACCAGACGTATGAGACCAGTCTAAAAGATAGATTAAATGAAGAAGCGGATAACTTTTTTTTGAGTATGTTAAAAGAGGATTTCGCCGAAGGGGTTACCTCATTTTGCGAAAAGCGCCCAGCAATTTTTAAAGAATAAATAGAGGGTTAGTGCAAAATGACATTTAATGTCGCCGTGATAGGCCTTGGTTATGTTGGTTTGCCATTAGCCGTTGAGTTGGGTAAACAGTTTCCAACGGTTGGCTTTGATATTGATAATGAGCGTATTTCTGCATTACATAAAGGCTCTGATGTTACCTTGGAAATATCAGCTGAAGAGATCAGTGCTGCGAAGCAATTGAGATTTACAGCAAAGGCAGATGAAATATCGGCTGCGAATATCTACATTATTACGGTTCCCACGCCGATAGATAATGGTAATAACCCAAATTTAACACCGATTAAAGAAGCGACAAAAGTGGTGGCTAACTACCTGGGCAAAGGGGATGTTGTTATCTATGAGTCTACAGTGTACCCGGGGGCAACAGAAGAGGTTTGTGCGCCAATTCTTAGGCAGATATCAGGGCTGACATATAACGAAGAGTTCTTTTGTGGTTATAGCCCCGAGCGCATTAACCCGGGGGATAAAACACGTAGTTTAACGTCTATTGTTAAAGTAACATCTGGCTCAACGCCGGATACCGCAGCGCTAGTGGATCAGCTTTACCAGTCAATTATTTCAGCCGGCACTTACAAGGTTAGTAGCATCAAAGTGGCTGAAGCATCCAAAGTTATTGAGAATACACAGCGCGATATTAATATAGCCCTTATGAACGAATTGGCGCATATTTTTAGCCGTATTGGTATAGATACAGAAGAAGTACTTGAGGCTGCAGGGACAAAGTGGAACTTCTTACCCTTTAGGCCAGGTTTAGTTGGCGGGCACTGTATTGGAGTTGATCCATATTATTTGGCGCATAAAGCAGAAACACTTGGGTATCACCCGCAATTGATTGCTGCTGGACGACGGATCAATGACAAAATGGGGTCGTTTGTAGTCAGTGAAGTGCTGAAACTTATGGCCAAAAAGCGTTTGAGTATTGTTGGTGCTAACGTGTTAATAATGGGTTTATCGTTTAAAGAAAACTGCCCAGACCTACGAAATACCCGTGTAATAGGCATGGTTGAGGAGCTTGAATCATACAATGCTAACGTCGAGGTGTACGACCCTTGGGTAAACGTTGATGACTTAAAAAATGAACAACAACTTAAGGTGATAAAGCAGCCGACTAAAGGATCGTACGATGCCATTATTATTGCTGTGTCGCACGATCAATTTAAAGCCCTGGGTGTGAATTCTGTTAGAGCCTTTGGGAAGCCTAATCACGTGTTGTATGACATCAAGTATTTGTTTGCTTCAAATGAGACAGATGGGCGGTTGTAACAAACAGGAATGAATGTTTGTGTTCTCGACGCGCATTAAGGCTGATCAGTAAAATACGCTACTAATTTGAATTTGCCTGTTATGTGTGGCCAATACTTGCATCGCTTTATTGGCGAGGGGGGGTATTAAAAGTAGCTTAAGGTAACTATGGCTTGCAAACTGAGCGTGTGGGCTTTAGGCTTGTCAACTCTATTATTAACTTTCCCATTAGTGTCTAAACAGAAGCGAAGCAATAAATTGTCAAACAACGAGACAACGTCTTTAGGTAGTAAAGACCCTATCAATAAAACCCAACTTATCAATTATTTAACTCAGCAAAAACGTCCGCAAAGTTGGATAGATATTGTTAGTGGGTTGAATGTCCAATCAAAGCGTGAAAAGAAAACAGTGTCGCGCCATTTATCTGAGATGTTGAAATCCGGCCAGTTGCTATTTAATCGAAAAGAGCAATATTGCTTGGTGCAACAAAGTGATCTTGAAACGGGCATAGTCATAGGTCATGCGGACGGTTTTGGGTTTTTAAAACGTGATGCGGGTGGTGACGATATGTTTATCCCTCCACATGAGATGCGAGCGTTAATGAACGGTGACCGCGTGGTAGTTAGCCGTGGAAAATTGAATCGTCAAGGAAAGCTTGAGGCGCGAGTGGTTGAGGTGCTAGAGCGGAAAGTTAAGACAGTCGTTGGGCGATTTTTTGATGTGATGGGTATTTTTCATGTTGAAGCAGAAAATAAACGGATTTTCCAGCATATTTTCATTCCCCCCGAGGCGACGTTAGGTGCTAAAGACGGCCAGATAGTGATGGCTCAGATCACCCATTATCCTTCTTCACGTACGCAAGCTATCGCCAAGGTGATTGAAGTGATGGGTGACCATATGGCGCCTGGCATGGAGATCGATATGGCCATTCGCTCTTACGAATTGCCAAACAGTTGGTCGCAGGCGGTATTGGATGAGGCTCAGCGTTTCGATACCGGTGTTGTTGAGGCCGACTTGGCCGACCGTAAAGATATTCGTAAATTACCTTTTGTAACCATTGATGGTGCAGATGCTCGCGACTTTGATGACGCGGTGTTTTGTAAAAAAATGGCGAAAGGTTGGAAGCTATGCGTGGCGATTGCCGATGTGTCTCATTATGTAAAGCCACAAAGTGCAATTGATACAGAGGCGTATGAGCGTGGAACATCCGTATATTTTCCCGAAAAAGTTATCCCAATGCTGCCCGAAGTGTTATCAAATGGTTTGTGTAGTCTAAATCCACAAGTAGATCGTTTATGCGTGGTTTGTGAAATGCGAATCGATGAGCAAGGAACGGTTACATCAACCAAGTTTTATAATGCCGTAATGTATTCACATGCACGGTTAACCTATGATGAAGTCGGGTTGATTTTTGACGAGGCAGCACCTGAATTATTGCTTAAGCATAAAAAATTACTGCCTCATTTAAAAGAATTAAGGGCGCTCTATGAAGTAATGAAAGGTGCTGCAGATGAACGTGGTGCGCTTGAGTTCGATACATTTGAAACACGCTTTGTTTTTGATAAAGGTCGAAAAATCAAGGCAATTGAGCCGGTTGTTAGGCATGATGCCCATCGGCTTATAGAAGTGTTTATGATTGCAGCGAATGCATCAACAGCTAACTTTTTAGCGAAACACGAAATGCCTAATTTGTTGCGTATTCATGAAGGCCCCAGTGTTGATCGTTTGTTGAAATTGAGGGGGTTCTTGTCAGAGTTGGGTTTGAGTCTAGATGGCGGAGAAGAACCAAAACCGCAACACTATAAACAGTTAATTGCGAGCATACAAAACAGGCCAGATGCCCATTTGATTGAAATGGTGATGCTGCGCTCAATGTCTCAAGCGATGTATGGCCCAGAACAACAAGGGCATTTCGGCTTGGCGTTAGAACTGTATGCGCACTTCACGTCGCCTATTCGCCGTTATCCTGACTTATTAACGCATCGTGCCATTAAGCACGTTATCGCAAAACAAAAGGCAGGGAGCTTTACCTATTCAAAGAGTGATATGACGCTATTTGGTGAGCATTGTTCTTTTTGTAGTAGGCGAGCAGACGAGGCAACACGTGATGTGGAGAGTTGGCTGAAATGTGAATTTATGATGGACAAGATTGGCCAAGAATTTAGTGGTGTTGTCTCTTCAGTGACCTCCTTTGGTTTGTTTGTAGAACTAGATAAGATTTTTATCGATGGTTTGGTTCACGTTACTGGCTTAGGTGATGATTATTACCACTTTGATGCCAGTAAGCATCGTTTGTTAGGCGAGAGTACCAATAAATCATTTCGTTTGGGCGATCGACTAAAAGTAAAGGTGGTTAAAGTAAGCTTAGATGATAAAAAAATTGATTTGGCATTGGCGGGTGTAGAGCAAAAGAAAAAAATTGTGACTAAACGTCGTAGGAAGAAGAAACGCTAATGGCTGAAGTGCAAAAAATTCATGGAATTCATGCTGTTCAAGCGCTTATTAAAGCGAGGCCTGATCATATCGTTAATGCATGGATGGATCGACAGCGCAAAGATGCAAAGCTGCAAGCAATAAAACAAAGTCTGGATGAGGTTGGTATTCGCGTTGACTATGTTGATAAGAAAACATTAGAGAAATTGTCCAGCAATGCAAACCATCAAGGTGTTTTGTTAACCGCTAAATTGCCACAAGAACGAACAGAAGAGCAACTTAAGAAGGCGCTTAAAGAACAACAAGACCAAGCATTTTATTTAGTGTTAGACCAAGTGACCGACCCGCATAATTTAGGGGCTTGTTTAAGAACAGCGTTGGCCGCAGGGGTGCAAGGGGTTATTGTGCCAAAAGATAATGCCTGTCGCTTAAATGCGACTGTTTGTAAAGTAGCCAGTGGTGCTGCTGAATTGCTTCCGGTCTATCGTGTGACCAACTTAGTGAGAACCTTGAAATACCTTAAGACTGAAGGGGTTTGGGTTAGCGGGGCTGCTGGAGAAGCAACAAAAGATGTTTTTGAGGCTGAATTGACCGGGTCTGTAGCGATTGTGATGGGAGCAGAAGGTAAAGGCTTGAGGTCTTTAACGCAACAGCAATGCGACCAATTAATTAAAATACCGATGTCCGAAAAAGTGGAAAGTCTAAATGTTTCTGTTGCTACGGGTATTATTTTGTATGAAGTGCTTAGACAAAATCAACGATCATTGAATTCATAAAAAATCAGTCAGGCATCAACCCTTATAAGTGTTCATCAGAATAAGCAAAAGAGCCTGTTGAATAAAACAAGTCTGTTTGGTTGGTTTTTGGGTCGTTGATGAGCCGACAAAGTTTGCTTAAGGCGTTTAAGCAGTAAAGGGCTTGTTTAAAAACTGAGCCGTTTCTATGGTTAACAGTTTAACTATTAGAGCTAACTTGATTTGCAGTACTGATACCTGTAAAATCGCGCGTTCGAAATTGTAGCTTGTATGATCAGACTACAATCCTTGCCTTACCTGAGTGTGTCAGGAAGGCTGATAATCCTAAAGGAAATAAAATGAGACATTACGAAGTTGTATTTTTGGTTCACCCGGATCAAAGTGCGCAAGTTCCTGCAATGGTTGAGCGTTATAGCGCATCAATAACAGAGCGTGGCGGAAACATTCATCGAGTAGAAGATTGGGGCAGAAGACAGCTTGCATACCCCATTAACAAAATCCATAAAGCACATTACACATTGATGAACATCGAGTGTGATCAAGCGGCTCTAGAAGAATTAGAAAAAGCCTTCAAGTTTAATGATGCTGTGATTAGAAATATGATCATGCGTCGTGATGAAGCAACGACAGGTACCACACCACTTGCCAAGTCAAACGAAAAAGAAGCGGCTAAACCCTATGTAAAGCCAGTTGAAAAGAAAGCTGAATCATCAGCCGAAACAACAGAAACGTCTGAGCCTGCTGCTGAAAAAGCAACAGACGCATAGACACTGTACAACGTATAATTTAAGGAATAGACATGGCATTTGATAAAGGTTTTAGACGCCCACGTTACTGCAAATTCACTGCAGAAAATGTAAAAGAAATTGATTACAAAGATTTAGATACATTAAAAGAATATATGACCGAAACTGGGAAAATTATTCCTGCACGTGTGACGGGTGTTAAAGCAAAGTACCAACGTCAGTTAACGGCTGCAATTAAGCGAGCTCGTTTCTTATCGTTGATTCCATATTGCGACGCGCACGAACGGTAGATTTATGTCGCGAGTAATCGCGGGCTAAGCCTTGTATGATGAAAGCAGTAGCAACATTTATTATGCAAGGTGGTCGGCAGGCCACCATTGTTTCAGCAACGATGGCAATTTTGTCATTGTTAATGCCGCCATTATTAATCATTAGCGTTGCCTGTGTTTGCTTGGTAACATTAAGAAATGGGTCTGCTGATGGGCTTAGGGTTGTAATTGGCTCAACCGTCGCGACTGCGTTAATAGGCTATATAGTATTAGGAACATCGTTAGTTTCTTTTACATATTTGTTTATTATGTGGTTACCTGCTTTTTTGATATCGCTGGTATTACGAGAGACAGGGGAGCTAAACAAAGCACTTGAGTTTTTAGTCATACTTGGGATGTTAGCGGTAACGGGGCTTTATTTAACAATAGATAACCCTGCACAGCTATGGGCAACAGGCATTCAAGAGGTTGTTAAAGCCCTTGCAGAACAACAAGAGTTGCCGGTAACCGAGGCAGAACTTGAAGAAGGTTTGCTGTTCTGGTCTCAGTACATTACTGGTGTTGTAGTGGCCGGTACGCTTATTAGTTTACTGATGAGTTTGCTGTTAGGCAGATGGTGGCAAGGCTTGTTATTTAATGAAGGTGGTTTCGACAAAGAGTTTAGCCACCTTCGTTTATTACCACGTGATGGGTTAGTATTCGCAATACTGGTTGTGTTAGGCGTGTTATTAGACGGACAGTTTGCCGAATATATATTGAACTTGGATATACAAGTTCTTTTATTGTTTTTTATAGTTGGTGTGTCAGTGGTACATGTAGTAATCAAGGGTAGAGGTGGTAGCCGTTATTTGCTCTTTGTTTTTTACATGGCGATATTTTTTGTGCCACATTTGATCTTGCCTTTGGTGTTGATTGGCTTATCAGATGTTTGGATGGATTGGCGTCAGCGGTTTGTTTGAATCGCACGCTGAGTTAAATTTTAAAATAAATAGGATTTAGTAAAGATGAACATTATTCTTCTTGAAAAGGTAGCAAATTTAGGTAACTTGGGTGACA
>NZ_JAHRVT010000020.1:0-2565 GCF_019090545.1 Cycloclasticus sp.
CCGATTGCCATGGAAGAAGGTTTACGTTTCGCTATTCGCGAAGGTGGCCGAACAGTTGGTGCCGGTGTTGTTGCTAAAATTATTGAGTAATAACATAATAAAATTTAATTCAATAAGTATAGGTCAGTAGCTCAATTGGCAGAGCAGCGGTCTCCAAAACCGCAGGTTGGGGGTTCGATTCCCTCCTGGCCTGCCATTTGGAAGGTGCTGACCTTTCTTACTTTGATCGAGAGAAATTAATCACTATGAATGCAGAAACAGATCAAGGCTCTGGTCAACTGGATGTAGCAAAATTAGCGTTAGCAGTTGTAGTTATAGTCGCGTCAATAGCTGGGTTTTATTATTACGCAGATGAGTCTTTGTTGTTTCGAGTAATAGGGTTGCTTGTTGCGTTATCTTTTGCAGTTGGTTTGGTGTATAGCACAGGCTTAGGGCAATCATTGTGGCAATTTGCTCAGGGCTCTAAAATTGAGCTTAAAAAGATTGTTTGGCCAACTAAAAAAGAAACCATGCAGACGACGTTAATTGTTGCAGTGATGGTTTTGTTTGTTGGAATTTTATTATGGATGTTTGATGGCCTGCTTATGTGGGGCATTGGCTATATAACAGGTTAAGGCTAATAATATGACGTTGCGTTGGTATGTGGTTCACGCTTATTCAAACTTTGAGCACAGAGTAAAAAGCTCATTGGAAGAGGCGATTGAACGTGAAGGTATGCAAGATAAGTTCGGTGAGATCTTAGTGCCAACTGAAGAAGTTGTAGAAATGCGTGAAGGTCAGCAAAAAAGAAGTGAGCGCAAGTTTTTTCCAGGCTATGTATTGGTTCAAATGGAACTAGATGATGATACTTGGCACTTGGTAAAAGACACAAATAAAGTATTAGGGTTTATTGGTGGTAAAAGTGATCGTCCAGCACCTATCTCAGAAGCTGAAGCAAATAAAATACTTAATAGAATACAAGAAGGTGTTGAGAAGCCACGACCTAAAGTACTCTTTGAAGTAGGTGAGGTTATTCGCATTAACGATGGGCCATTCAAAGACTTTAATGGTACAGTCGAAGAAGTCAATTATGATAAAAGCTCGTTACGCGCATCCGTATTGATCTTTGGTCGTGCCACACCGGTAGACTTAGAATTTGGTCAGGTCGAAAAGGTCTGATTGTTATTAACAGGGGAGCCGTAAGGCGTTTGACCCAATAAGGAGAGTAAGATGGCTAAAAAGATTGATGCCTATATTAAGTTACAGGTGAAAGCAGGTGAAGCAAATCCAAGTCCACCAGTGGGTCCAGCGTTGGGTCAGCACGGTGTAAATATCATGGAGTTTTGTAAGGCGTTTAACGCTAAAACCCAGAGTATGGAAAAAGGCTTGCCTATCCCTGTGGTTATTTCTGTTTTCGCTGATAAAAGCTTTACATTTATCACCAAGACACCTCCAGCTTCAATTTTATTAAAAAAAGCAGCCGGTATTCAAAAAGGTAGTGGTACACCAAATACTGTAAAAGTTGCAAAGGTGACACGTGAACAGCTTGAAGAAATTGCCAAAGTAAAAGATGCAGATATTACTGCAGCTGATATGGATGCTGCTGTAAGAACGATTGCGGGTAGTGCTCGTAGTATGGGTATTGATGTGGAGGGTGTGTAAATGGCTAAGCTAACCAAAAAAGCAAAACTAATTAAAGAGAAAGTTGAGCCCGGGAAAGCATATGATGCAAACAATGCGTTCTCAATTCTAAAAGAACTGGCCATCAGTAAATTTGAAGAATCAGTAGATGTAAGTGTCAATCTTGGCATTGATTCACGTAAATCTGAGCAAAATGTTAGAGGATCTACATTATTGCCAAATGGTACGGGTAAAGTTGTTCGCGTTGCAGTGTTTACTCAAGGTGCAAATGCTGAAGCTGCAACAGAAGCAGGTGCAGATGTTGTAGGTATGGATGATTTGGCTGCCCAAGTTAAAGCGGGCGAGATGGATTTTGATGTTGTGATTGCGTCACCTGATGCTATGCGTGTTGTTGGTACACTTGGGCAGATATTGGGCCCACGTGGTTTGATGCCTAACCCGAAAGTTGGAACAGTTACTGCAGATGTGGCAACCGCTGTAAGAAATGCTAAAGGTGGTCAAGTGCGTTATAGAACTGATAAAGCTGGCATTATCCATTGCAGTATAGGTAAAACAACGTTTAATGAAAATGCACTTAAAGAAAACATGGAAGCACTGTTGTCTGATTTGATCAAAGCTAAACCAGCTGCTGCTAAAGGTGTTTACTTAAAGAAAATTAGTGTGTCAACCACAATGGGCCCTGGCCTGATGGTTGATCAATCTAGCGTTTCTATTGGCTAGAAGCTTCGTTTTCGAAGCAAAACTTTGGATTGTTAAAATAATTAACAATCGTCAAAGACCGTAGGAGCAGATTTTGCTTAATTTCCTACGCAGGCGGTAAAGTCCTTAATTTTATTTTAAAGGATGGCCCCGTTAGGGTGCCCTTTTTGGGTTTTATAAACCGTAATAACTTAGGTTATTACATACAGTAGTCAGGAGGTATATATGCCACTAAATCTTGAGCAA
>NZ_JAHRVT010000021.1:0-17402 GCF_019090545.1 Cycloclasticus sp.
CCAACTACTTTTGCTAAATGTTGAACTGTAATATCTGCCATACTTCTTTCTCCAGAGAGTTTATTGCTTACTCAGCGAACCAAGGTTCACGTGCTTTCATAATTAATGTTGTCGCACGCTCTTCATCAATACTTGCTATTTCGAGTAGTTCATCGGTTGCTAAATTAGCTAAATCTTCCATTGTGACAATTTCTTTGCTCGCTAATTTAAAGGCTAACTCACGATCCATCCCTTCCATATTAAGAAGGTCTTTGGCTGGCTCATGTTCTTCTAAGACTTCTTCAGAAGCAATTGCTTTTATTAAGTAAGCATCCTTAGCACGTTGTTGCAGCTCTTCAGCAATATCTTCATCAAATTCTTCAATATCAGTTAGATCATCTAAATCTGCGAAATTTATTTCTTCAATTGAGGTGTAACCCTCTTGCACTAAAATGAGTGCAACATCTTCATCAACATCAAGATCAAGCATTAATTGTTGAGCATAACCATCTGCTTCTGATGAATTTTGCTCATCTGCTTGCGTCTCGCTCATCACATTAAGCTTCCAGCCAGTTAACTCACTTGCCAAACGAACATTTTGTCCACCTCGACCAATTGCCTGCGAGAGACTATCGTCTTTAACTGACACATCCATGCTGTGTTTATCTTCGTCCACGACAATCGCAACCACTTCAGCTGGCGACATCGCATTAATCACGAACTGCGCTTCGTTTTCATCCCAAAGAATAATATCTACACGTTCACCTGCCAGTTCATTTGATACTGCTTGAACTCGTGAACCACGCATCCCAACACAGGCACCCACAGGGTCTAGACGTTGGTCTCGTGTACGAACGGCTATTTTTGCTCTTGAACCTGGGTCACGCGCAGCCCCCAAAATTTCAATTAAACCGTCTCCTACTTCAGGCACTTCTAGTTTAAAAAGCGCTGTTAGTAATTCTGGTGCGCTTCTTGAAACCGTCAGCTGCGGACCACGTGTTACTTCTTCTACTGACTTTAAGTAACCACGAATCCTATCGCCTGTTCTAACGGGCTCCCTTGGAATCATTTCTTCACGTGGAATAATGGCATCCGCTGTCCCTTCTAGATCTACAAACACATTACCACGCTCAATACGCTTAATGACGCCTGTGACCAGCTCGCCTACTTTATCTTTATAAAGTTCGTATACTTTTCTTCGTTCAGCTTCTCTAACTTTTTGAACAATCACTTGCTTTGCAGCCTGCGCACCAATTCGGCCAAAGTCAGCCGACTCAATTGGCTCTTCTATAAAGCTACCCACTTCTAAAGTTGGGTCTTTTTTCTGTGCATCTTCCAGTAGAATTTGAGCATCTGGGTTTTCTAAACCATTTTCAAAATCAGGGTCAGCTTCAACAACCTCCCATTGACGGAAAGATTCATAATCCCCACTCACGCGATCAATAGCTACACGCACTGCAATGTCGTCACGGTATAGTTTTTTCGTTGCCATCTCTAAAGCAGCTTCAATTGCTTCAAAAAGAACACTACGATCAATTTCTTTTTCGTTAGAAACAACGTCTACAACCATTAAAATTTCTTTATTAGCCATCTTTAACCCTGAAATATTTTTTAATAATTAACTACTAACCTAGCTTTCTTTATGAGAGAAAACGGAATTTCTATTTCCTCGTCATCAACATGTAAGTGCACTGTCTCACCTTTCACTTCTAGAATTTCGCCTGTAAACCGACGTTGCCCTTCAAGTGTTGATTGACGCAACTCCAATTTGACTGTTGATCCTTTAAAGCGTTCAAAATGAGCCAACTCAAATAATGGACGCTCCAAACCAGGCGATGAAACTTCAAGCCTGTATTGCCCTGTTATTGGGTCTTCAACATCCATAATACCGCTAATTTGATGACTCACTTTAGAACAGTCATCCACCATAATTCCTTTTTCCGAATCGATATAAACCAATAAAGTCGCCGCCTTACCTTGCCCGGTAAACTCCGCACCAACAAACTCATAACCAAGCCCAGTAACTGCGGGCCTAATCAACTCTAATATTTTAGCGGGTGCTTGATTCATCTCTATCCATCACGTACAAAAAAAGGGCCAAAGCCCCATTCAACACTTTAATTTTTGCCTTAAATCTTTAGTCTTATTTAGATTCATAAGGGGCCAAACAAAAATACCCCAAATGGGGTACCGTATATTCATTGGTAGCGGGGGCAGGATTTGAACCTACGACCTTCGGGTTATGAGCCCGACGAGCTACCAAACTGCTCCACCCCGCGTCCATTTAAGAGAAGAATAATACTGGATTTAGCTTTCTTTTACAATCACTATTAACGTTTTATTTACTGTTTTTAATTCTTCGTTTTAAAGCAAGCCTGTTAATACGTATAAACAGCCGGCAGACATCAGCCCTGCCAATAGATCATCGGCCATAATACCGAGGCCACCTTTTACTTTTGTATCTAACCAATTAATGGGCCAGGGTTTCGCAATATCAAATAGACGAAATAAAACAAACCCCAGTATTACGTTTTGCCAACTAAACGCCACCCAATACATTGTTAGTAAATAACCAGCAATTTCATCCCAGACAATACCACCATGATCATGCACACCAATATCATCCGCCGCCTTACCACATATCCACACACCTGAAACAACGACCAATATCAACGCCGCTGCATAACCATTTTCAAAAAACTTGATTAGTACATAATAAAAAGGAATCGCCACTAATGTTCCCATCGTGCCGGGTGCTTTTTTAGATAACCCAGAACCAAACCCAAAAGCCAACATTTGCACAGGGTTAGCTAATAATTGTTTAAATGACGGGGTTTTATCAGCTCGCAAAATGATCGTACCCCTTATTAAGCGTAAATATTTTTCCGTTTTTCACTTCGACTCTCAAGCCCGCCTCTTTCTCAATAACACCAATTTTTGTAATGTCATACTTATGTAATTTACTTAATTCATCAGCATTTAGGTTCGAGGGTAATGTAAAGCATAACTCATAATCATCACCTGTCGAATAAGGCCATAAATCGTCACTCAGCTTACTTGCATGTTGGCGAACGGACTCAGTCACAGGTAAGCACTCATCCCATACGCTTGCCCCAACACCGCTTGCTTTAAGTAGGTGACTCAAATCTGCAGACAAGCCATCTGAAACATCAATACAAGATGTCGCTACATTGAGCAGCTCGCGCCCTAATGCCACTTGAGGATTTGGCTTTAAATATGAACCCAGTTCTGAGTCCATCATGTTGAGATAACCCTGGCGGGCTTTTTCTAAGCCTAAGCCGGCGCTACCAATATGACCGGACACATAAATATCATCACCAACGTTTGCGCCTGAACGCATCAATCGTTGCTGTTTAGGTAATAGACCCATCACATTCACTGTAATAGAAAGGGGGCCTCGAGTAGTATCACCGCCTATTAACTGTAACGAATATCGATCAGCCAATTCAAAAAAACCTTTTGCAAACGATGCAAGCCAAGCTTTATCTATTGCTGGTAGTGTAATCGCTAACGAGGCCCATGCTGGGGATGCCCCCATCGCGGCTAAATCACTTAGGTTAACAGCCAGCACTTTATGCCCTAACAATTCTGGTTCACTATTCGCTAAGAAATGTACATTTTCAACCAGCGTATCCGTGCTAACAGCTATTTGTTTATGGCTAGGCACATCGATTACAGCACAATCATCCCCGATACCTAGCACTAAGGATTCGTTAGGGCCACCTGCTCTTGAGGCAAAGAACTCTTCAATAATCGAAAACTCGGGGGACGACATCTTGCAAGGTTAACCGGTTTTTTTCTTGCCTTTTGATTTTGCGTTTATTTCAACGGCTCGACTTTTTTGCGCTAATTTGTCCATGATGCTATTTACATAAGCATGACTTTTTTCAGAACCAAATTTTTTCGCCAAGTTTATCGACTCATTAATAGCCACTCGGTACGGTACTTCTGGCTTGTAAAATAGCTCATATGCACCCAAGCGTAAAACAGCCTTTTCAATGGGATCAATCTTTTCTAAATTTCGCGTAGTGAACTCACTAATTGCTTCGTCTAACTCACCCAGTTTATCAACGACACCGATCAATAGGTGCTCAAAATAGGCTGTTTGATATTTAGGCGTTTCTGAGTCTTCTTCAAATTGTTTACAAATTTCATTAAGGTTTTGACCCGTAATTTGCCACTGATACAAAGCTTGTAACGCGACTAATCTTGCATTGCTTTTTGGTGAACTCATTCGGCGTCTATCACCTTAAGCACATTAACCATTTCAATGGCCGCAAGGGCCGCTTCTGCCCCTTTATTTCCAGCCTTTGTGCCCGCACGTTCTATCGCTTGCTCGATAGAGTCAACTGTTAACACACCAAACGTAACAGGGATATTCGCTTGCAATGACACAGTGGCTAGGCCTTTGGTGACCTCGGCTGAAACATATTCAAAATGTGGCGTACCACCGCGAATAACCGCGCCCAAACCAATGATTGCATCGTAATTTTGCTTCGCTGCTAGACGTTGCGCTGCCAAGGGCATTTCAAATGCACCAGGTACTTTGACAATATCAATGTTTTTAATATCCGCACCATGTCGAACTAATGTATCAATTGCACCGCCTTCTAGTTGGTCAACAATAAAACTATTAAAACGCCCCACCAATAAGCAGAAACGTGCATCACGCACGACCATATTCCCTTCTATTACCTTTGCATCTGACATATAAAACCCTTGTTATGTGTACGTATAAACTTAAATTTAAAGAACCATTTGTATCGTTCGAAAAGCGCTTAAGCTGCTGCACTCTTCATTTATCAGCAACTTAATCTAATGGCACATGCTCAACAATCTCAATATCAAAACCAGTCAGTCCTGAATATTTCGTTGGCGTACCAAGCAATTTTAAGTTTTTAATACCGAGCGCTGTTAAAATTTGACAACCTACACCCACTTCTCTTGAGTCAACCAAGGGTTGTGGCGCCAAATTAGACACCCCTTTTTCTTTTAATTCTTGCTCGTGAATAAACTCAACAATCGATTGATTATCTTCTTTATTACGAATTAAAATCAACGCACCTCGCCCTTCAGCAACAATCTTTTGCATCGCACTTGGCAAGGGGTAATGATCACTCTCTTTCGCGTGTAATAAGTCGGCTAATGTGCTTTTTGCATTAATTCGAACCATTACTGGCTCATCTGTGTTGACATCACCATACGTTAAGGCCAAATGCAGCTTATTATCTATTTCATCTTGAAAAGCATGAAGTCTGAAATCACCGTATTTAGTCGGATAATGGCAACTACTGACAAGCTCTATCGTTTTTTCATTTTGTATACGGTAATGAATTAAGTCGGCAATCGTCCCCATTTTTAATTCATGTTTTTCAGCAAAAACGCTCAAATCTGCTCGTCTTGCCATCGTTCCATCATCATTTAATATTTCCACAATAACAGCAGCAGGCTCTGCACCTGCCAGACGCGCAAGGTCACAGCCAGCTTCAGTATGCCCTGTACGATTTAAAACCCCACCCGGTTGCGCCATCAGCGGGAAAATATGCCCCGGCTGAACAACATCGGTTGGCTTTGCAGTTGGATTAACCGCGGCTAAAATAGTTTTTGCACGATCAGCCGCTGAAATACCGGTAGTTACGCCTTCGGCCGCTTCAATTGACACCGTGAAATTGGTTGAGTAGGCTGCTTGATTATCATTAACCATTAACGGCAACCTTAATTGCTGGCAACGCTCACGCGTTAACGTTAAGCAAATCAAACCGCGGCCATAACTCGCCATAAAGTTAATGTCTTGCGGGCGCACATGCTCAGCAATCATTAGCAAGTCACCTTCATTTTCACGATCTTCATCGTCCATTATGATGACAATTTTGCCTTGCTTTAGGTCATCAATAATTTCTTGAGTCGTATTCATAAGTATTTTTAGTTGGTCAGTGGCACGTATTGTAGCCGATTCAACTCAGTTTCTTTTCAGATTATTTAACAAAGCCACTGCTTTCAAGTAATTTTTTATAATCAACTGATGACGAGTCCTGCGCATCCCCCATCATTAAGCGCTCTATGTAACGCGCAATAACGTCTACTTCAAGATTCACTGAATCGCCAATTGTTCGCTGGCCTAATGTTGTCATCTCTAACGTGTGCGGCACAATATTAACGGAAAACGAAGAATCATCCACGCTATTCACCGTTAAGCTAATACCATCAATACAAATGGAGCCTTTTTGCGCAACATAACGAGCTAATTGTTTAGGCATACTAAAACGAAAACGAACTGAACGTGCATCGGTTTTGCGCTCAAGCACCTGCCCAACCCCATCAACGTGGCCACTAACCATATGCCCACCTAAGCGAGTGTGTGCTTGTAACGCACATTCCAAATTAACCGCCGTACCGACTGTTAGTGCCCCCATCGTTGTTGCCGATAATGTTTCATTTGAAACATCCGCAACAAACTGGCCTGCCGCCAATTCAATGGCCGTTAAACAGACACCATTAACAGCAATACTGTCACCAAGCTGTGCATCATTCAAATCTAAATGAGCTGTAGCAACCGTCAAGCGCACATCACCTTGCTGTTGTTCAATACGCTTAATTTCACCAACTGCTTCGATAATTCCAGTAAACATTTAGCCTTCCCTTTTAACCCGATAAGTTAATTTAATATCGCTATCAAGCTCATGCATACCCACATAGTGTAGTTGAACTCTATCTGACAACGTTGATACTTGAGGCATAGAAAAAGCACCTCTTGCATCCGACCCTAAGGCACTTGGCGCCATATAAATGATTAACTCATCAATAATACCTGCTTGCAACAGTGCACCATTTAACAATGCACCGGCTTCAACCATTACACTATTAATATCCTGCGACCTTAGCCACTCATGAACGGCGTATAAATCAACTTGTCCCTGAGCATCGGCAGCAATCACCTGCACAGTACAGCCAGCTTGCTGCAAAGCCGTCATAGCGTCTTGATTATTACTACAGGTTAAAATAGTGACCTTAACGTTCGACTTAAAAATACGAGCATTCACTGGGGTTTTTAACTGCGAATCTAGAATAACTCGATGCGGTTGCTCTACCGCTATATGCTCCAAACCATCTCTCGCTGTTAACTGGGGGTCATCAGCAAGGATTGTTCCTACCCCTGTTAAGACAATATCACTTTCAGCACGTAGCTGATGTACATCCTTTCTCGCCGCTGCTCCTGTTATCCATTGGCTTTCGCCCGATGCCATCGCTGTTTTACCGTCCAGACTCATTGCCACTTTACTAAAAATATACGGCTGGCCTGTAGTCATCCTATGATAGAACGCTTGATTTAGCGCTATTGCTTGCTCTTCAAACAAGCCAACAGCCACCTCAATACCTGCAGCCTGAAGTTTAGCAACACCTTGCCCGGACACAATAGGATTAGGGTCTTGCATAGCAATAACCACGCGAGATACCCCCGCGTTAATTAAACCATCAGCACACGGTGGTGTTCTGCCATGGTGGCTGCAAGGCTCTAATGTCACATACGCAGTTGCACCTTTCGCTGCTGCAGCAGCACTCTGTAACGCATATACTTCAGCATGTGGTTCGCCAGCTTTTTTATGCCAACCTTCAGCAATAACGTGCCCCTCGTCAACAATAACACAGCCGACACAAGGGTTTGGTTTTGTGCTGTACCTACCAAGCGCCGCCAGTTCAAGCGCTCGGTTCATATGGCGTTGATCATTAGACGTAAACGTCATAGCATCATATTATTTTTTGCTAACAACGGCTGATAACATCAGCTGTTCGCTTTTATCTTCTTTTTCAAGCTCATCAATTACTTTTCTAAATTCATTGATGTCTTCAAAACTTTTATACACAGACGCGAAACGAACATAAGCAACATGGTCTAGGTTTCCTAGTTCTTCCATCACCAGCTCACCAATTTTCATCGAGGGGACTTCGCGCTCGCCCAGTGACAGCAGGCTTTTTTTGATGCGACTCAAAGCAGCATCAATATCTTCGCTGCTAACAGGCCGTTTCTCTAACGCACGCAATACCCCGACACTAAGCTTTTCTTCCCAAAAGGGCTCGCGAACACCATTACTCTTCACTACCCTCGGCAGATTCAGCTCGGCTGTCTCAAAGGTGGTAAACCGCTCTTTACATGCTTGGCATTCACGACGCCTACGCACGCTATCCCCTTCACCCGCTAAGCGCGAGTCAATAACACGTGTATCACTGTCATTACAAAAGGGGCATTGCATATGGCTTAAACCTTAATCTGCGTAAACAGGTAAACGTAAACAAATGGCCAATACTTTTTCCTTAACCGCTTGTTGAACGCTTTCGTTTTCAATGTCATCAAGAATGTCACACATCCAACCAGCAAGGTCTTTGCTGTCTTGTTCGCTAAAGCCGCGTGTTGTAATTGCTGGCGCACCTAAACGAATACCACTGGTCACAAAGGGTGACTGAGGGTCATTCGGTACAGAGTTTTTATTAGTCGTGATGTTCGCCGCTTCTAGGGCTGCTTCAGCTGCTTTACCGGTTAAGCCTTTGTCGATTAAATCAACCAAGAACAAATGATTGTCTGTACCACCTGACACGATGTTATAACCACGTGCGATAAAGGTATCGGCCATCGCACTAGCATTGACTTTAACTTGTTTTTGGTAAGCTTTAAATTCAGGTGACAACGCTTCTTTAAAGGCCACTGCTTTCGCTGCAATCACATGCATCAGTGGGCCGCCTTGAGTACCTGGAAAGACCATTGAGTTTAATTTTTTCTCAATCTCAGGATTGGATTTGGCCAAAATTAAACCACCACGTGGGCCACGTAATGTTTTATGTGTGGTTGATGTAGTAACATCAGCAATCCCTACTGGGCTTGGGTATTCACCCGCCGCCACTAAACCGGCAACATGCGCCATATCTACAAATAAATACGCACCAACAGAATCCGCAATATCACGGAATTTTTGCCAGTCCATTACACGAGAATACGCAGAAAAACCGGCTACAATCATTTTAGGTTTATGTTCGTTTGCCAGTGCTTGAATTTCTTCATAATCTACCTCGCCGGTTACTTCATTTAAGCCGTATTGAACGGCATTAAATATTTTGCCCGAGAAGTTTACTTTAGCTCCATGCGTGAGGTGCCCACCGTGTGCCAAACTCATCCCTAAAATGGTATCGCCTGCTTGTAAAAGTGCGAAATAAACTGCTGCATTGGCTTGTGAGCCCGCATGAGGTTGCACATTGGCATAATCTGCACCAAACAACTCTTTAACACGGTCAATAGCTAACTGCTCAGCAATATCCACATACTCACAACCACCATAATAGCGTTTACCTGGATAGCCTTCTGCATACTTATTAGTCAACATAGAACCCTGCGCCTGCATCACACGAGGACTCGCGTAGTTTTCAGATGCGATCAGCTCAATATGGTCTTCTTGGCGTTGCTCTTCTTGTTGAATAGACGCCCAAAGTTCGTCATCAAATCCTTCAATGGTCATGCGCTTGTTGTACATTTAGTTTCCTCGTGCCGTTTCCAACGTCGTTAATTAAATAAAAAAGCGAATTCTACATCATATTGTGGTTACAAGGCTATTTTTAGCAGAAAGCACACAAGAACTTTGAAAAACCAACACCAATTGGCATCCTAAAGCCTGATCAACGCATGCTCAAGTTCTTTAATGTATATTATTAACATCATAAACTACCGGACCAATGTTGTATGAGAACGGCCTACATCACGCATGCTGATTTAATTAAACATGACATGGGGGATGGACACCCAGAAAGGTCAAGTCGCCTATATGCCATTCAAGATCAATTAAAACACCAACAGCTTTGGGACCTTTTAGAGCATATTGAGGCGCCAAATGTCGAGCAAGCCGCTTTATTGCGAGTTCATAGCCAGCAACACCTTGAATATATAGTTGATAACGCCCCTGGCAGCGGGCAAGCGCTCTTTCAAATCACCCCTGATACGCTAATGAACGAACATAGCCTAGACGCTGCGCTAAAAGCTGCAGGCGCAGGCACCACTGCGGTTGACCTTATTATGGACAAGCAAATAGAAAATGCTTTTTGTGCTGTTCGGCCACCGGGGCACCATGCGGAAAGGTCCAAATCAATGGGCTTTTGTTTTTTCAACAATATTGCTGTTGCGGCTGCACACGCTCTTGAAAAACACACACTAGATCGTATTGCCATTGTTGACTTTGATGTCCACCAAGGTAATGGCACACAGGAAATTTTTGAGGCAGATGATCGCGTGCTATTTTGCTCAAGCTATGAGCACCCTCTGTTTCCATTTTCTAATCGCCCGAGCATCCCCAACAAGCTCATTAACACGCCTTTAAAGTCAGGCTCAACAGGGGCAGAGTTCCGCGCTCAGGTACAACAACATTGGTTACCCGCCTTACATGCTTTTAAACCACAGTTTATTTTTATATCGGCCGGCTTTGATGCACACTGGGAAGATGATATCGCGACCCTGTGTTTTCAAGATCAAGACTTTGCTTGGGTAACACAGGAAATCATAGCGATTGCACGGCGCTACTCGCACAATCGCATTGTTTCTGTACTCGAAGGCGGTTACGCACTAAAAGCATTGGGACGTAGTGCCGAACAACACATACGTGCTTTAATGCAACTGAGCTAAATCAACTGTTTGACGCTTCGCGATTTAATAACAGCTTCACCGTCACCACCCCGGGTTCATTATGCTGACTTTGCATCGTAAAGCCGGCTCTTTTACACAGATCTAGCATGACTTTGTTTTCTGCCAACACTGAACCATACACCTCCTTAAGCCCTCTTGATTCGGCGTAATGAATAATCCTCTTCAACAATAACGTACCCAAGCCTTGTCGGCCAACGACATGATTAACAATTAAAGAAAACTCAGCCCTTGGTTCAAATGCCTCTGATATTAAGCGCACCACGGCGTACAGCTTCCAGTTTTTTTGTGTTCTTGGGTCCGTTATAACCAACGCCATTTCACGGTCATAATCAATTTGCGAAAAACGTGCTGCCATGGGGTGACTCATCGTCTTTATTGCATTAAAAAATCTAAACCGTATCTCTTCTTTGGTTAACTGATTAAAGTTTTCTATCAGCGCCGGTTCATCCTCTGGTCTCACCGGTCTCAATTCGTAGGTTTTACCGGACGCAAGCGTTATTTTCTCTTCAAGATCATGTGGGTAAGGGTGTATAGCCAGCCTGTTCGTCTTCACCTCACTTTTTATAGAAATACGTATGCGGGCATCGAGCGCAACAACACCCTGACTATTAACCAGCAACGGATTAACATCCAACTCAACTAAGCGATCAAAATCCACAACTAATTGAGAGAGTTTAATCAGTGTTAACAAAAGCGCATCCATATCAACAGCTTCTCGATCACGATAACCTTTTAGCAGATGATAAATTTTCGTCCTCGCCACCATATCTTTTGCTAACTTAAGGTTCAATGGAGGCAAGGCTAGCGCTTTATCGTTATACACTTCAACCGCTGTACCCCCCTGACCAAACATTAAAACCGGGCCAAATGTTGGGTCATTTAACACACCTAAGATCACCTCATGCGCGTCTTTATAATTAGCCATATTTTGAACAAAAAAGCCTTCTATTTGCGCATCTGGCCGACGATGTTGAACCGTATTTTGAATATCCAGTACGGCTTGTTTTACCGCTGCCTCACTCGCCAAGTTCAGCGCAACGCCTTGAACATCTGATTTATGAAGAATATCGGGAGAAAATATTTTTACCGCCACTGGGTACCCAAGCTCTGTCGCAAAACTGACAGCCTCTTCGGCTGTCGTAGCCAGGCGTGTTGTTACCGTCGGAATACCATAGGCTGCCAACACCTGCTTTGCTTCCATTTCATTAAGCCATTCGCGCTTTTTCGCTACCGCTTTGTCAACAATAGACTGTGCTGTCTTAACGTCAAACTCTAAATCTTCTGTCAGCGCGGGCGGTGTTTCCATCAAAATTTTCTGGTTTTGACGATAATGTACTAAATACATAAATGAATTAACCGCCGATTCAGGCGTTGCATAACTCGGAATACCTCGCTCAGCAAACAAGGAACGACTTGCTTCGGCGGTTGCACTACCCACCCAACTGGTGAGCACACATTTTTTACCTGTTGCAGCAATATCAGCCACAACCTTCGCTATATCAATGCTTGATGAAACAGCCGTCGGACAATTCAAGACCAATATCGCACCAATATTTTCATCCTCTTGAAGAACACCCAAGGCGGCAGCATAACGGTCTGGTCCAGCATCACCAATAATGTCGATAGGGTTTGCACCCGACCATGTTTTTGGCAACACCTTATCAAGCTTTTGTTTGCTGACATCTGACAGCTGCGCTAACACCCCACCTGATTGAACCAATGCGTCTGTTGCCAATACACCCATACCACCACCATTTGTCAAAATGGCTAAGCCACTCTTATCCAGTGGTTTAACCGATGTCAGTGATGCAGCAGCATAAAAAAGCTCACTCATCCCATTGACCCTAAGTAATCCTGAACGATCAAAAACAGCTTGATAGACATCGTCAGAACCTGCCATTGCCCCCGTATGAGACGCTACTGCTTTACTGCCCGCATCTGAGCGGCCCACTTTCAGCACAACAATCGGCTTCGTCCTAGAGGCGGCCCTTGCTGCTGAAATAAAGCGCCTCGCATGCTGAACCGATTCCATGTAAATAACAATAGCTTCCGTTTCTGAGTCCATTGACATTGCATCTAAGACCTCTCCAAATGTAATATCAGCCATATCCCCCAGCGACACTAAATGAGAAAAACCGATACCGCGACCACATGCCCAGTCAATAATCGAGGTTAACATGGCGCCTGATTGAGAAATGACACCAATCTTTCCTTTGTTAGGCATTAAATGGCTAAAACTCGCATTTAATTTGTTAATCGGTGAGATAACCCCTAAACAATTCGGCCCTATAATTCTCACATTATATTGACGCGCCTCTTTCAACATTTGCGCCTCAAGATCTTTACCACCGGTGCCATTGCCTTCAGAAAACCCAGCGGTAATGACAACAACACTTCTTGTCCCTTTTTGCCCTAGTTCAGCAATTAACCCCGGTACAGTCTTAGGTGGTGAAACAATAACCGCTAAATCCGCTGCAGATTCAAGTTCATCTACCGAGGCACTACAAGGAAGGTCGAGTACACGTTTATACTTAGGGTTAACAATACTGATATTGCCTTTCGCCATACCGCCAGACAATAAGTTTTGAACAATGATCTTACCGAGTGAGCCATCACGTGAACTGGCGCCGATAACAACAATTGTTTGAGGAGCAATAAAGCTCGACATTCTGTTTTCAGTCATGTTCCTTCCTTAAAATAAAATTATTTGTGCAATGCAATATAATAAGATTGTAATACGCATTTATCTAATTTATAAGAAAAAACCACCTATATCGCTACCTAATCTGATATTTACGCCTATAACGCCATCCAATCATTGTATAAAATATCTATCAATAACTATGCGCGCCAACTCGCCATTAAACGAGCCGCGCCATAAACGATTAATACACGTTTAACTATGTTTACTACCCTTAGAACAAGTCTTATTTAAATAATAAACGGATTACAAATGGCTCAATACATCTACACCATGAACGGCGTTAGTAAAGTCGTTCCCCCAAAACGTAAAATTCTTACTGATATTTATTTATCGTTTTACCCCGGCGCTAAAATTGGTGTTTTGGGTCTAAATGGCTCAGGTAAATCGACCCTGCTAAAAATTATGGCTGGGTTAGACACCGAAATAGAGGGCGAAGCGCGCCCACAGCCAGGCATTAAAATTGGCTACCTCGCCCAAGAACCGCAATTAGACGAAAGCAAGGACGTACGCGCTAACATTGAAGGAGCGTTAGGTGACCTCACCAATGCTCAAGCTGAATTAGACGCTGTATATGCCGCTTATGCCGAGCCCGATGCTGACTTTGACGCCCTAGCAAAAAAACAGGCCGAGTTAGAAAACATCCTGCAAGCTGGTGATGGCCACGACACCGATCGCACCATGGAAATTGCCGCAGATGCCCTACGCCTACCGCCATGGGATGCCGATGTTAGCAAACTATCAGGGGGTGAAAAACGCCGCGTTGCGCTGTGTAAATTATTACTTTCAAAACCCGATATGTTGCTGCTTGATGAACCAACCAACCACTTAGATGCTGAATCTGTGGCATGGTTAGAACGCTTCTTGCACGATTTTACCGGTACCGTAGTTGCCGTTACCCATGACCGTTATTTTTTAGATAACGTTGCCGGGTGGATTTTAGAACTCGATCGCGGACGCGGCATTCCTTGGGAAGGCAATTACTCATCATGGTTAGAACAAAAAGACGCACGACTAGAGCAAGAACAAAAAGCCGAAGCCTCGCAAAAACGTTCCATTAAAAAAGAGCTAGAATGGGTGCGTTCAAACCCGAAAGGCCGCCATGCTAAAAGCAAAGCACGTATGGCACGCTTTGATGACTTGCAATCCAAAGAGTTCCAAAAACGCAGCGAAACACAGGAAATTTACATACCACCCGGCCCACGCTTAGGTGATTCGGTGATAGAAGCCGTTAATATCAGCAAAGCCTTTGGTGACCGCGTGTTATTCGACAACCTAAACTTTAATCTGCCACAAGGTGGCATCGTGGGGATTATTGGTGCCAACGGCGCAGGTAAATCCACCCTATTCAAAATGATGGGCGGGTTAGAAGAACCCACCAGTGGTGATATTAAGATAGGTGAAACCGTAAAACTCGCCTACGTAGACCAATCACGCGAAAACTTAGACGACAACAAAACCGTATTCGAAGAAATATCAGAAGGTAACGACATGATTACCGTTGGCACCTATGAAACCCCATCACGCGCTTATGTTGGACGCTTTAACTTTAAAGGATCTGACCAACAAAAACGCATGGGCGACCTATCCGGTGGTGAACGTAACCGTGTGCATTTAGCTAAAGTACTGAAAGAAGGCGGCAATGTCTTACTGCTCGATGAACCAACAAACGACCTAGACATTGAAACCCTACGCGCATTAGAAGAAGCCCTACTCAGCTTCCCTGGTTGCGCCGTAGTCATCTCGCATGATCGCTGGTTCTTAGACCGCATAGCCACCCACATGCTTGCCTTTGAAGGCGATAGTAATGTAGTCTGGTTTGAAGGTAATTATGAAGAATACGAAGCCGATTTAAAACGTCGATTAGGTGCTGAAGCAGATCAACCTAGAAGGCTTAAATATAAGAAGTTGGCAGGATAGAAAAATTTATTCATGGGGCTATCGAATATCAATTTGATTGACCCTATGATTTCGCATCATAATCACAATAAAAAAAAAGATAATCAATGCTCAACTCATCTAAAAGCCGTCAAATAATCTATGCTTTATTTGCTTTAGCGGGCGTCACGTTAACGTCGTATTTTAATATTCAATATATGCTTGAACAGGGTGGATTTTCACTTAGTCATTTTATTCATCAGGCCTATATTAATAATGCCTCAAGCTCTTTAACCAATGATGTGCTGGTTATCTGGGGCGCTTTTATTGTTTGGTCATTTGTTGAAGCTCGCCGCCTCTCAATGGCTCGATGGTGGGTGTATATTCTACTAACAGCTACCGTTGCAGTCGCTTTTGCAGTACCCGTTTTTCTATTAATGCGCGAGCGACGCTTAGCAGAGATAAATATCGATTGATGATAAAGACTGCCCAGCTGTTTAAAACCAAGGCTAGACGCAAAAACGGGGCAACCTTGTCGGCTTAAATATAAGAAGTAGGCGGGTTACATGAAGAATAAAAGAGTAGCGTCCCATTAAACCCTGGTTGAGCACTCTAATGATTTAGACATTAAAACCATACGCGCACTAGAAGCCCCACTCAGCTTCCTTGGTTGCACCGTAGTAATCTCACATGATCATTGATTCCTAGACAGAATCGCCACCCACATGCTTGACTTTGAAGGCGACAGTAACATGCTATTTTTTAAGGCAATTATGTAGAACATGAGGCGGATTTAAAACGTCCGTTGGGTGCTTAAGCAGACCAACCTAGGCGACTTTAAGTATAAGAAGTTCGCGGGGTGACAAGTCCAATTATTAGGTTAGGCAATATCAAGTTCTTGCTTACCCGTAATTTCACATTAAGTTGACCGCCCTACTAATTTTCAACTCTTTAGTATTGCTTAAACGTAAAAGCCACCTCAAAAGAGGTGGCTTTTATAAATCAGATAAAACTTAACAATATTAAGCTTGAAGTTTACGACGCAAGCCTAAGAAACCTAATAAAGCAGGCAAGAACATTAAGGCAGCAGCTGGAATTGGAACAGCAGAAACTGACTCTTTGTAGGTCAAGTTGTCAAAAATAACCCAATCACCAGCACCACTTAAAGTAACCTTAGCCATATCATTATTAAGTAGACCAAAAAACATAGGTGAACAACAAGAAGTTGAAGCTGTTACGCTTTCAATTAAATTATCTAAGCTATCGAAAGCTGAAAACGTCCATGAATTATTATACGCACCACCCCAAATACCAAAAGCATCTACAGCGTTATCAAAGATGATAGAAAACGAAGTTGGTGTTCCACCAGCGTTCTGTAAAGCATAACCATCGACACCAAAACTTGTCGTATTAAAGTCATTAGAAATCGTCATATCCCCACCATTTCCAACAATGGTTGCACCTGAAACTGATAGCGAACTGTAGTCCCCTAAACCGATTGAATTGAAGGTTTCAACTGTTGCTCCGTCTAATGCAGAATTTGTTGATGAAGTAATGAGCGCTGAATTAGCTGAAAAAGAAGCAACACAACCTAAAATAATACTTAGAATAGTAATTTTTTTCATAATATTTCCTTATATTTTTGTAGAAGTTCGAACCTAAATTTGAAAATTAATTTGTGACACACTTCGCAGTATACTTTGGCACGCATTACAGATCAAGGGAGGAGTGACACACAGAAAAAATGAACTAAAGGGGGCGCTACCCTTAAATCGCACCCTTAAATTCAACTGGAAGACCTAGTATCTAAAATTAAATAAAAAAAATAGGGTCAGGTCTTGCAATCACGCATTTCTATTTTTCAAATTACTCGACGAAATCAAGGGGCGGTCAGCTTAATTTCTTCAAAAATAAGCTTCCCTTTACTCCCAACTTAGCTTTAACGCTTTGATTTTTAAAAGACTTGAATTTACGTACGTTTAGGCGTACGCTTAGCTTGGAGGTAAAATATTATGACCATATTAAATGTTACTGAAGCTAGATCTAAACTGTACAGTCTTATAGATGAGACTACTGAAACACACCAACCTGTCATCATTACAGGAAAAAGAGGTAATGCCGTTTTAGTGGCAGAAGAAGACTGGA
>NZ_JAHRVT010000022.1:0-14164 GCF_019090545.1 Cycloclasticus sp.
CAGCTCTTTAGTGAAATAATTACATTGATAGATCCTGAAAAGGTAGCGAAGTTAACACGCTTTAAATCAAAATATAAAACTAAAGAAGTTGTTATTTCGTTTTTAGTTGGCGTTGTCAGTAGTGGTGTTGTTTCGTTCCTGCTTGCCAAATAGGACCTAAAAAGGAAGCGCAATTTTATGCGCCATAATGATGATACTAAGGAAGCAAACATGGAAGGAATAGTAGAAAAGGATTTAGAAGTCATCGATGTGTGCTGGCGTGTGAGCATGGGTAAACAATATGCCTTTGTGACCACCGTTCAATTAGACGATAAAGGCGCCCGAATCAGCCCCCCCCTATTGAAGTAAAAAAATGGGTTGAAGTCGACATCACATTGCCTGACACCCTAAGACGAGTCATTAAAATGGGCGGTTCATGGGCAAACATGCCATAAAAAACTATTCAACTTTATATTTCAGGTTTATCGCAAAAGCATTACTCATTGCATTCAAACACCCTATCACAGTCTTCGCAGCGGATATTTAACTGCGCCTTACCGTAAACTTTAGTATCACAACCCGAACAGATATAACGATACCTGGTTTGACGCTTCGCCGCTTCAGGAATCAAAAAATCTGATATGGGTGAATCAGTGGGTTTAACTAACTCCGACAGTGTTGGCGTTGCTTTAACAGGCACAGAAGTTAAGACTTTGTCAGGCTCAGTCCCATTTGAATTGACCATGGGTGCTATTACCGGCTCGAATAGACGTGGCAATGAGCGTCTATCCATCCACTTCAACTGAAACCCTTTTTCATCAGATAGCTGTTGGAAAGTTCGGATAAATGGCCCATCTTCAATAATGTAATCACTCATAAACTGGCCAGTAATTCGTCCACCCGGCTCTCCTGTCGAGGAAGGCATCAACCCAACTTCAATCATTTTTAGAGCCCACTCTTTATTATGGTAATAATCACGGCCGGGATGACCAAAACAGTGCTGCCAGCAATGTGCCATTTCATGGACCAATGTCTGCATCACTTCAATCAGTCTTGAATTGGCAATATACGCTGGATTAATTGCTATTTCGCTGCATTTAGTACCGTTAATATCTCCCCAACGCTCAGGTGCAAAATAGCCCATGACTCCTTTTTTACGTTGTACTGTAAAAATTACGCTCGGTAATTTACCTCCAAATAAAGCTGTATTGAAATGCTCATAGGCATCCAACAGTGATGTATAAAGTTCAGAGGTAGGGTTCATTAATTGCTCAATAATATTGAATTATGTTCGCTGTACAACAATAAATAATACAGGGATTAGCAATTTATTGCATTTTGAAGATAGAGAGGACTGTTACTTAAATAACAAAAAGGAATTAAAAAGACTGTTCTTATAACCATAATCACGAAAACGTGTAGTGTACACTACAAATATTTGCGCTTTTGGTTATATCAAGTGGCTAATACTGTATAAAAAGTTATAGAAACGGTATTACGCGATTAGATATGGCACGATTTCAATAATAACAAATTAAGAGCAAAAGCCTATGCCCAATCTTAAAATTCTTTCTACCACTCGCAGACGTACATTTAAAGATGCACCTAAGCTATCCTCTAATGCACGACACAGCTACTTTTTGATTGACGCTGATACGCGTAAAGCCATCAACATCTTACATACAGATATAAATTGTTTGAAGAGCAGTCAATCGATTGAACTCTTGCCCAAGAAAAGGCCTGGGCTTCAAAACTCGAGCGCAGTTAAAGAACGACCATAGGGGGGGTGTGATGCACTTTAGATTTTAATCCGCGTTACAAAATACAAGATTCATCCAGTATAACGAGTAAACTTTATGATTTAGACAATGATTGCGTACTTCAAGTTAACGCAGTCTGATAAATAGCGACTATAACAATGACAACAACTCAAATCATTCCCTATTCTATTAGCAGTAGATTTCAACGCCCTCCCAAATTTACAGCAGAAGAAAGGCGCGCATTCTTTTTTATCACTCCAGCAATACGCAAGGTCTTACCGAGGAAATCAGCTATTCACAAAGTTGGGTTTGTTCTTCAATTGGGTTATTTTTCAGCCACAAGACAGTTTTATAGTACCGAACATGTACGTAATAAAGATAAAGGTTTTATAGAAAAAATGTTGGGAATTAAAACTCCTGTCGATTTATCGTCATACACCCAATCAATTCAGAAGCAACACCGAGCTAAGATTAGAACGTTATTTAACTGGCATATTGCTACACCTGAAGATAGGTTAGCACTGCAAGATCACGCATTTAATTTCGCTAATAAGCGCATGCCTGCTGAGCAACAATTCTTTCAGTTAGTCAGTATATGCTGGAAACGTCAATTTGATATTCCGAATTTTAAAACACTTCAAAACTACATAAACGAAGGTTATCTAAAGTTTGAATCAAGGCTTATTGCCTCTTTCTCGACACATTTTGATGATAATCAACAACAACTGGTTAGTAATATCTGTCAAACCGCTGATGATGCCAAGATATTACTGAATAAAAAATATGACCACTCAGATAGCACTCGACACTTTTGGAAAAATATAAGTCTGCTTGAAAATTATCGAGCCTATCATGCTGCGGTATTACCTACCCTGTCAAAATTAAATCTTTATGATGAGTCGTTCAGGTTTTTCGCTAAATGGATAAAAGAAGCTACCTTGAGACAAATTTTGTCCATGCATAAAAAAGGCAATGCATCACTGAGGGTACTCTGTTTTATACGTGAGGAATATTATCAACGCAATGATTACGCCTGTTACTCCTTCATTAAAGAAATTAAAAGCTGTATTACGAGGGGAAAAAGAAGCCAAAAAATTGAGAACGAGGAGCAAGAAGAAGCGTTTGCTGAACAAGCAATAACCGTTATTGACTACGCAAAAACAGCAGACGCAATTATAAAGCTTGTTTATAAGGTGCAAAAAAACCCTTCAGTGAGTTTTGCTGAAAAACATACTCAAACATTAGATCACATAGATCGTTATTTGGAAGCCATAAACCCTGAAATAATGACTACAACAGACCGGCTAAATAATAAATTAACAGGCAATACGGCATCTATAAATTACTATTTATCCTTAGAAAAGGATGCAGAAAAAGTATTAAGAAAATATCGATCAATGTTAAAGGTTATTGAGTTTGACGAAAAGTACTCGGATAACAACATCATCCAGGCAATTAAACATTACAACCAATCAAATGGTAAATATACCGAAGACCTACCCCTCTACTTCTTGAAGAAAAGTGAAAAAACACAGCTATTTGAAAATAATATAAAAAACATGAAGCTATATAACATGTTGTTTATGGTTGAAGTGTGTGAAGCGCTAAGGTCTAGGAGATTATGCTTAAAATATTCATTTAATCACTTACCAGAAGAGCATTATGGTATTACTAGAAGTGAGTTCGAGGAAGACGAAGATCATATCCTAGAGCTGGCAAACTTAGAAGGCTTTAAAGATATAGGCGGCATACTTAAAAAGAAAAGGGAAGCTGTGGATGCTGCGTTCAAAAATGTTAATGAGGGTTTAATTAATGGTGAAAACCCTCACCTTAAATTTACGAAGAAAGGTTACTGGCATATTAATACGCCTAAAACTGATTATGATATCACCAAAGTAATTCCCGGTTTACTTGGCGATAATGGATCAGTAACTTTGAGTAAAGTCATACGCGAAGTAGATGAATTTATAGGTTTCTCTGAACTTTTTAAGCATTCTCATATTGTAGGCAGCAAGAAAAAAGTACCTAGTGAGTTAATGTATGCTGTCATTGTCAGCCTAGGTTGCAATATCAGCTTTCGCCAAATGGCGAATGCATGTGGGTCATCAATTACTGAAAGTAAGCTTCAGCATGCAAATGACTGGCTATTCTCTAAGGAATGCATAAAAAATGCAAACAACCTAATAGTAGAAGAAATTAATTCTTTATCATTACCAAATATTTTCAAATTAAATCCTGATACCGACCATGCCAGCAGTGATGGAGCTAAGATCACTGTTGCCGTCAATTCGATTTTAGCCAATTTTTCATTCAAGTATTACGGTAAAGAATCTGGAGTTGTCGCAAATTCTTTTATCAATGAAAAATCTGCTTTTTTTCATGCAAATATTCAAAGCTCGACAGATCGAGAAGCTCTATATATGCTCGATGCATATTCTGGTAACTCAGTTGTTAAAAGCAACAACCCTAGCCACTCCGGTGATTCTCATGTTTACACTGATGCAATATTTGGCGCAACTGATATGTTCAAGATCTCTTTAGCACCTAGAATTGCAAATGCAGGTAGACAAGTCCTAAGAGGTTTTAGCCGCTCGCAAGTCAAAAAAAGAAACAGTCATGAAATTGCTCCTACGGGTGTTATAAATACAAAACTTATAAAACGTAATTGGAAGGAAATGTTAAGAACTATTGCGTCGATAAGTCTTGGACGCGCATCTGCATCAGAGACTTTTGATAGGCTGGCAAGAAGTGAAAAGCAAAATGAGCTTTATCGTGCTTTTAAAGAATATGGACGAATCAACAAAACAATCTTCCTGCTAGAGTACTTTGATAATATCGAATTAAGACAAAGAATTGAAAAAATGCTTTCGCTCGTTGAGCTGGGACAGAAGCTATTTAGAGCTGTTTTTCATGGTAGACAAGGCAAGCTTTATCAGTCTGAGCCGGAAGATATGGAAAGAGTTATTTTATGTACAACACTTATCAGGAACATCATCATTTGTTGGAATTATATAGTGCTATCGGACATTATTATTGATGCCCCACCCAATGAGCAACGCTTTTTAATTGAATCTATTAGCAAAGGATCCGTGCTCTCTTGGGCTCACATCAATATGTTTGGTGAATTTGATTACTCAAGTCGTTACAAATCGAGCATAAAAGCAGATATTAATACAATACGTAAATTTAAGGTTCCCACTTAAAAAGGATATTGTTTTTTCTGCTTTTAAAGTGCCGAAATAAAAATAAATATTTCGTTTAAACAGTAACTTAGATCTTATTCTTAACTGTTTAGAGTAAATATCCTAACTTACCCAATGTGTGAATTAGCGAGGTTATTTATTATCTGCTCGGCCAAGGTACAGGCTTAAGACAAAGTTATGTCGAAACCCTTTGGTCACGTTTTGATTTTTGGCTTAAACGTGTAGCCTTTACGATATAAATGTTATGTTGTATCATAACTTTCATCGCATGGGATGCATGCTATCTCAATGATGTAATCGATACTAATAATATCAGGTATCTCGATATCTAAAGCGATATACCGCTTAACCATTCTGGCAGATTGAAGATTAAAAAAAACTATTACCTAGAGGGTCACTAGAATGAAGAACACATTACTTAAGTTCGTTAGCTTTAATCTAGTTTTCCTAAGCGCTGCAATACAGGCTGAGGAAGCAAGGACGAACTTAGATGCACATGTTCATGGCGTATCTGAGCTAATGGTAGTGGCCGAAGAGAATGCGCTTGAAATTCAATTTAAATCACCCGCTATGAACCTCGTTGGTTTTGAGCATCAGGCGAAATCATCAAAAGACCTTAAGGCGGTTGATAAAGCTGCTTCAACGCTTCGTCAACCTGAGGCTCTTTTCTTAATGTCTGATGCCCATTGCAAGCTGATTAATATGTCTGTCGACCTATCCAAAATTATCGACATAGACCATCAGGATAATGATCATGACAGAAGTTCAAGTAACCATAAGCATGAACATAACGATAATGGGAAGCATCATGATGAGAACCACAGTGAAATAATGGTCACCTATAAATACCACTGTCAGGACAGCACTTCCCTGCCCTCAATAACCGTGAATTTATTTGAGTTTTTTACGGGTATTGAAGAAATAAATACCATGTGGATTAATCAAACAGGGCAAGGTGGGATAACACTCCGACACAATAACCGTACTATTAACTTTTAGGCCACATTTATGGATAACACAGATAGCATCCTTCAATCTGCAGAACGTCATTGCAAAGATCACGGCACCCGATTGACGGAAAAAAGAAAGCTAGTTTTAACGGGGCTTATACAGTCTGAGATGGCTCTTTCCGCTTATGAATTAATCGCTGAGGTAAAGAAACAATACAATCAAGACCTTGCCGCCATGTCGGTTTATCGTATTTTAGATTTTCTAGAAAGTGAAAAACTGGTTCATAAGCTCAAATTAGCAAATAAGTACATCGCTTGCGAGCATATTAGCTGCGACCATGCTCATGGTGTGTCGCAATTTTTGATTTGCGGGCAATGTAATAAAGTTAAAGAAATCAACATTAAGCCAGCTACTATGGCGGAACTTCAAACGACCGTTGACAAAGCCGGATTCAAGCTTATAAGCCCCCAATTTGAAATGAACTGCATTTGTGCTGATTGTTTAGCACATACAGCCTAACAACCTAGGAAACTATTTAATGAAAACAACACAAGTGATGACAGACAAACTAGCGATTGGTTTATCATTATTATGCACCTTCCATTGCTTAGCCCTACCGATTTTATTGGTTTTACTACCCAGTATGGCGGCACTGGGATTAGATAATGAGAACTTCCATCTATGGATGGTTGTGGCTGTCATTCCAAGCAGTCTTTACGCTTTAACCTTGGGCTGCAAACAGCACAAACGCTATCAACTGTTCTATTTAGGCGCAATTGGAGTGGCGCTACTCATCTTGGCCTTAGCTTTAGGAGAAGAGCGAATTGGTGAGTCAGGTGAAAAGACACTGACAGTTTTAGGCGCCTGCTTCGTTGCCATTGGCCATTGGTTTAATTACCGCCTTTGTAATGCACTAGACCATGAAAACTGCGCCTGCCCTAACGATAAAGATTCTGGTGTAAATTGAAACGCGACTACTTTATCGCCTTAGAGCAAAAAAGTAACAACAGTTTATTAGCATTACCTGAAGTTATAGAGCAACTTGCTTTTAACGAGCAAGGTTTAATTCCTGTTATTACTCAAGATGCAAACACCCAGTCGGTATTAATGTTCGCCTGGATGAATAAAGAGGCACTTGCACAGACAATTGCAACTCAGCGCATGACCTACTGGTCGAGAAGCCGTCAGCAGCTTTGGATTAAAGGTGAAACCAGTGGTAGCTGGCAAAAATTGCTAGCCATGTCGCTCGATTGTGATGGCGATGTTATTCTTTGTGAAGTCGAGCAACAAGGAGCTGCTTGCCATACCGGCCGCAAATCGTGTTTTTATTTACACGTTGATGTTGATAATCAGCACGTTAGGATCACTGACAGCAATGAGCTTTGAAAGCGGTAACATTCAAGCCGTTCCCACCAACATCATTACAGGCTTTTTAGGTGTTGGAAAAACCTCTGCAATTTTGCATTTACTTAAATGCAAACCAAACGATGAACGCTGGGCGGTATTAATCAATGAATTTGGAGAAATTGGTGTCGACGGCAGTGTTGTAGCCGGTCAACATTCAACCGACGAGGGGATTTTCATTCGTGAAGTACCCGGAGGCTGCATGTGTTGTGCTGCCGGCTTACCTATGCAAACTGCCTTAAACCAACTCTTAGCGAAAGCTAAACCAGATCATTTACTGATTGAACCCACCGGGCTCGGACACCCTAAAGAAGTATTGCAGGCGCTTTCTATGGAGTATTATCAGGAGGTCTTGTGCTTGCAGAAAACTATTACCTTGGTGGATGCAAGAAACTTGTCTGACTCACGCTATACCCAGCATGAAACGTTTAACCAGCAAATTGCAATTGCCGATACCGTTGTTGGAAATAAGTTGGACTTATATCAAGACACTGATAAGGCCAACTTAATTGCTTACGTGAAACAACGAGGACAGACCAACACACGTGTTATTTTTATCCAGCATGGGGAAATACCCTTTTCAGCATTACAGGGCTCAACCTCCAGTTCATACCAAGCGTCCCTTCCCCATCATCACGCATCGGGTTCAAAACCACTTGTTTCAGAGGCTGACATACCGGCTTGCGGATTCTTAAAGGCCATCAATGAGGGTGAAGGATATAAAAGTATCGGCTGGCGCTTTTCTCCTCATAAGGTTTTTCAGTGCGAAAAATTACTGGTATTTTTAACCGGCTTGCAAGTCGAACGAATGAAGGCCGTTTTTATAACTGAGGCTGGTTTTTTTGCTTATAACCTTGCTAACGATACGTTAACAGAGATTGGACTGGACGAGTGCTTGGAAAGCCGTATTGAAATTATTTCTGACCGCCTCGATGACGCCTTAGAACCGCAGCTAATGGCTTGTATCGCCGATTGATTTTTAATGGTTTATTCTGAGTAAAGCTCAAATGATTGCATCTGCATGCTGTAAGCGGCTGTTGCCACCTCATTTTCAACAAGCGATGTTTTTACAATACCCGATACCCAGAAAGGGTCATACAAAGCCTCTACTTTTAAGCCTTTTGGGTAGTTTACAAAAATAATTTGATTAGGTGGTGGTGGCGGCACATGAATGCAGGCACCAAAAAAAGGTACTAGAAAAAACTGAGTGATGGTTTGTTCATCATCAAACTCTAAGGGCACAATAAAGCCTGGAATTCGAATCGCTTGCCCATCCATTTCCTGAACAATCCGTGTTGAAGAGAGTGCCTGTTGATAGGGATCATCACTAGCAGCAGCAAGGGCATTAGCAACCTGGCTACTAATCTGATCTTCAAATGAACCATCTTCAATATCGTTTATGTAGCTAGGCGGATTAAGAAGTATTTCTAAGTCTTCTTTCGGCATCAACTTCGTCCATTCAATGGTTTTGAAGCTCGATTCTGACAGTGTTGCCTGTTCAGGCTTATCAGTTATTAACGGTTGCTTAGTTGGCGACTCTACTACTTCTGGCCTCAATACTGGATCTATTACTTCGTTAACAACCTCACTATCTGGCATCTCACATGCTAAGAGCGTCAATGTGGCGAATATAAAAAACGTTACGTTTAATAGTTTAGGCATTATGTTAAGCACTCAAAAATTTTAAAAATTGATTTCATTCTGCAATGTTACATTATATCATTTATAGCACTTTAATTGATGCATTGTTGAGGCGTTTAATGGCCATTGAGCTCACCAATATCCGCTTTCACTACCCGGCACAGCCTGAGCAGAATATATTAAATATTCCCCATTGGTCTTTAGCTAGCGAAGAGCGGATATTTTTACACGGCCCTTCAGGTAGTGGCAAATCAACTTTACTGAGCCTGTTGAGTGGTTTACTTCCGCCGAGCGATGGACAGTTGAACGTTCTTGGCCAACCTTTAGATAAAATGAGCGGCCGACAGCGTGATCGCTTCCGTGCTGCGCATATCGGTTATGTATTCCAGCAGTTTAATTTGGTTCCCTACCTCAGTCCAGTCGACAATATCTTGTTGGCGACTCGGTTTGCAAAACGACAGTCCTCAATCGACCTAAACGAAGAAACTCAAGAGCTATTAAATGCATTGCACATCGCCAAGAAAGAATGGTACCGCCCTACCCGCGAGCTAAGTATTGGGCAACAGCAACGCGTTGCCATTGCCCGCGCTTTGATCAACAAACCGCGTTTACTGATGGCTGATGAACCTACCTCTTCGCTAGACATGAAAAATAGAGACGCCTTTATGGACTTGTTAATGACGATAGTGGCTGATAACAACATGACATTACTGTTCGTCAGCCATGACCTTAGCTTATCCAGTTATTTTGAGAATGTTGAATCTTTGCATGATATCAATCAATTAGGGGGTTCAGCCTCATGCTAGCCAAACTGGCCCTGCAAAGCTTACTCGACCGTAAAGGCTCAGTTATGCTCTCATTGATGGCGATGACAGTGAGTATTTTTGTGTTACTTGGTGTCGAGCAAATTCGTCAACAAACTAAAGAGAATTTCTCTAATACCGTGTCCGGTGTTGACCTGATTGTTGGTGCTAGAACAGGCAGTCTCAACTTACTGTTATATTCTGTTTTTAGAATCGGCTCGCCGACCAACAATATCCGTATGGAAACCTACGACAATATTGCCAGCAATGAAAAAGTGGAATGGGCGATCCCGATGTCTCTCGGTGATTCACACAAAGGCTATCGTGTGCTGGGCACCTCGACAGACTATTTTCGCTATTTCAGCTATGGCAAACAGCATCGTTTAGCATTTACTCAAGGACAGGCATTTGGTCAGTTGTTTGATGTCGTATTGGGTTCCAATGTCGCACAACAACTCGGTTATCAATTGGGTGATAAAATCACCTTGGCTCATGGTCTTGCCGCCACTAGTTTTAGTATGCACGATGATCGACCCTTTACCGTGGTTGGGATTTTAGCAGCTACCGGAACGCCGGTTGATCAAACCTTGCATGTTAGCTTGCAAGGTATTGAAGCCATTCATACCGATTGGCAACAAGGCGTGAAAACACATAACAATACACTCACTCAAGCAGAACTAGAACAAACCAATTTAAAACCCAAAAGCCTTAATGCTTTTATGCTGGGTCTTAAATCAAAAATGACCACATTCCAGTTTCAAAGGATGATCAATCAATACAAACAAGAACCTTTACTGGCTATTTTGCCAGGGGTTGCTTTATCAGAACTCTGGCAAATGATGAGTGTTTTAGAAAATACGCTACTGTTAGTCTCTGCATTGGTTTTTATTGCTGCCTGCTTGGGGGTTAGCGCAATGCTACTGGCATCGATTCGCGAGCGCAGCCGTGAAATCCACTTACTGCGTGTTATTGGCGCACCGCCCTATATTTTGTTTTTACTCATTGAGCTAGAAGCCCTACTGATTACACTGCTAAGTTGTGTTTTAGCAATCGCTCTTTTGGCTCTTTGCCTATTTTTCTTACAGGATTATTTAATATCGCATTTCGGGCTACCTATTCAATTAAATTTATTGACCGAAAATAGCCTGTATTTGATGGCTGCGTTAATCATTACGTCCATTTTTGCCGCCATCATTCCTGCGTTGAGCAGTTACCGAAAAGCTAGAGGATAGCTGGTCTAATTGGTAAGCAAAACAAATCCGGTAGAGAGTAGTAGCTAAATAATAATAAATTAGGTTTCTTATTAATTGCAACTTATTGAAATATAGATGCTTTATAGAATCTATTTAACCCGCGCTATTTCTTTCCAGTTTGTTGTATAAAGGCTAGACCTATTAATGGGAACTGACTGCTGTAATGACTTATTACCTGCTGCAGCAAAACGAAGGCTGTTATTAAATCGTGAATTAATGGCATCCATCGTTTTCATCAGAGTTACGCTTTTTTCATTGCCTGTCGACTGACTGTTAAATATATCCTGCTGATGGATCACACTGCTTTGAGCCAGCTGTATATCTCCTAAGGTTACACCCGCTTTTTGATATTGATAGCCTGGGAGAAAAATACCCGCTAATAGTTTTTTGGCGATTTTAATTAAATCCCGACTATCTTGTGTGCCCGATTTTAATTTATAAGTCGCTTTTTCAGAATAAAACGGTTTTTTATCAAATGGGCTGGTACGAATAAAAACACTCACTTGCAGCGCAACACCCTGCTGGGCTCTTAGTTTTTCAGCTGCTTTAAGACAAAAAACACTCAATACTTGTTCAAGTTCTTGCCGATCAGTCACTTTATCTTTAAAGCTTCTAGAGCAAATAATTTGTTGCTTTGGTTTTTGCTCTTCATTAAAAGACATAACTGGAGTCCCTTGCAATTCTTGCACTGTTTGAGCCAAGGTAATATTAAAGTGCTTTTTTATTGAATTGATGGGTTGAGATTGCAAATCCCATACAGTTTCAATACCCAACGTATTAAGCTTTTCGTTTAATCGGCGGCCAACGCCCCACACTTCGCCAACCGGCGTTATTTGCATTATCTTCTGGCGCCTAATGGGTTCGTTAATATCTACTACCCCACCGCTACTTGGCCATTTCTTTGCCGCATAATTTGCCAGTTTAGCCAGCGTTTTTGTTGGGCCTATCCCTACCCCAACCGGTATACCAACCCAGCGTGCTAGGCTGTTTTTTATCTCTAAGCCTAAGTCAGTTGCGTTAACGTTATGTCGCTCCAAATCGATAAAAGCCTCATCTATCGAGTAAACATCTACCGAGGGCGAAAAAGCAGTCAGGCTATGCATGATGCGTGCGGATAAATCTGCATACAAAGGGTAATTAGAGGAAAACAGTTGTATATCGTGCTGTCTAACCAGCTGCCTGACTTGGTGGACAGGGACGGCCATTTTTATGCCTAGGTCTTTAACCTCTTGGCTACGAGAAACAATGCAACCATCATTATTACTGAGCACGGCCACCGGTTTATTCAATAAGTCGGGACGAAATAATCGCTCACAACTGACGTAGAAATTATTGCAATCAACCAATGCAATGTTTGCGGGGTATTTCACGGTAAGTTAGCGTTTTTATAGGTTTTTATACATTGTGGATAACGCTCGTTACCACACCCCAAATAACCATGTCTACTTCCTCTTTTATGGGTATATCTGGGTAATCTGGGTTCTCGGGAGCAAGCACCAATTTACCTTCTTTTGAGCGCAGCCGTTTAACAGTTAACTCGCCATCTAGAGCGCAAACAACTATTTTACCCACGCTTGCATGAACAGAGCGATCAACCACAAGGATATCATCGGGGTGAATACCAGCACCCAGCATAGACTCCCCTTCTGCTCTAACAAAAAAAGTAGCCGCCGGCTTGTTAATAAGGAGTTCATTCAGGTCAAGTCTTTTTTCTATGTAATCATCGGCCGGTGACGGGAAACCAGCGGCAACACTGACACCATAGAGTGGGATAGATGGTACGGGGCTATCTAAATCGGGTAAAAAAATATTAGGAAAAGGTATTTTTTCAGCGTTAATTTTTTGCTTTTTGTGTTCCAGTAATTCGCTAACAGTCGCCATAAGGCTTTCTGGTATTCTAACGGCCTTGGTAGGTTCGCCATAGCTTGAAGAGCCTTTTTTGCGACCTGCTCCAGCACGCGCTCCTCCATGTTTTGTTACTTTTTCGACCATGATAAAACTCTTTTCTATAAGACACTTGAATAGTGTACGTAAATCAAGTTGGAATGAAAAGGGCTTTTAAAAGTTATCCACTAAAACTGTGGATAACTTTGTGAAGAAGTATCGTAAAGCGAAAAAAAGGTAGTGCTGGCGACTACTTATAAAAACTGGTCTAATTTTGACCAGCCATAATATTTTGCTAGTTTCTAAGCGCTATAATCAACAACGTTATGCTGTTGAGTACCGAGTCCTTCGACTTCGGCAACCACTTTGTCGCCTGCTTTAAGAAACTGTGGTGGGTTCATACCAAGCCCTACTCCTTCTGGCGTGCCGGTAAAAATTAAATCACCCGGTTGAAGGCTCATAAACTCATTAATATAGCTCACCAATTTTTTAACTGAATGAATCATCGTATCGGTGTTGCTGGCCTGCATCCGTTTACCATTAACATCTAAGCTCACAGCGCATGATTGGTACTGTCTAAACTCATCCAAGGTCACAAAGTATGGTCCAATGGGGGCAAAGGTATCTGCACTTTTACCTTTAAGCCACTGGCCACTTCGGCTTTTTTGAAAATATCGCTCAGATACATCAATGCCCGTACAGAAACCAGCAATATGCGCTTCTGCATCGTCTTCTGAAATATACCGAGCTGGCTTACCAATAATAACGACAAGCTCTATCTCCCAGTCCACTTGTGTCGCGCCTTTAGGTCGCTCAATAAGGTCAAAGGGGCCGCTTAAAGCACTAACTGCTTTGGTAAAGAGCACCGGCTCGTCTTGCTGCTTGCCCCCTGTTTCTTTAATGTGTTCATCATAATTTAAACCAACAGCAATGATCTTGCCTGGGTTTAATAACGGCGCGCCAATGCGGTCAGGCTTTTCTATAATGGGCAGGCTATCAACATCGAGGTTTTTCAGTGCCTGTAAACCATCGTTGGCTAAAAAATCAGATGAAATAACATCACACACACCCTCTAAAGAGCGAATTTTATTGTTACTGTCTAACAGGCAAGGAATTTCCTGACCGAGTAAACCAACATTGAGTAATTTCATAGAGGAGCCTTTTCATTAAGGGTTAATTAAATACTCTGATACTATATGAAGCGGTTCCGCTCATTAGGACAGTAAAAGCCGTTAGTTAAGGAGTTATTTTCTGTATTATTATTTAAATAGAGGACACAGAAGATG
>NZ_JAHRVT010000023.1:0-2907 GCF_019090545.1 Cycloclasticus sp.
AAGGTTTTTGCGAAATCTCAAATGATCATTTCAATGACTGAAAAACATGAAAACAACTACCAACCATTATTAGAGGATTTTTAATTGCTCAAAACTTCATTGGTTGCTACCACGGCTATGCTACTTTGGGCTATTTGTTATCCATTAATTACCTTAAGCCTACCTTACGCACCTATCATGCTAACAGCCTTTCTGAGAGCGGCCTTAGCCGGAATGATTCTTATTGTTTTAGCGAAGCTTCTGGGAAGAAGTATGCCAAAGGGACTAACGGTATGGATACATATCATCGTCATTGGCCTTACAGCAACAAGCATTGGGTTCTGGGGTATGTTCTATGCAGGTAGTTTGATTTCACCGGGGCTAGCCACTGTAATCACCAACACTCAGCCCATGATAGCTGCTGTATTCGGTTGGTATTTCCTTGACGAACGCCTTAGTAAGACATCCGCAGTTGGTATTATCGCTGGTTTTATCGGCATTCTAATCATCAGCGTAGAGACCGTTTTAGTCGAAAACAGCCAGATGATTGTCGGTATCCTCTATATTCTTATAGCTGCAACAGGAGTAGCTATCAGTAATGTTCTCCTTAAGAAACTTTCGAATAAAGCCGACATCTTATACACAGTAGGGTTTCAGTTATTAATTGGCGCTATACCACTTGGCTTACTAACTGTTAACTTGCCCGACAATTACCAAATCCCACTTAACTTGAGCTATTTATCGGTTCTACTGGCTCTTGCGCTCCTTGGGACTGCTTTACCGTATATCTTATGGTTCTGGTTAATGGATAAAGCTCCTTTATATAAGTTAAATGTATTTAGCTTCTTAACTCCTATATTTGGCCTTATACTTGGCTCGGTATATTTTTCCGAATCACTGTCGCTGTATCAATGGGGTGGCGTATTTATAATCGTTGTTGCCATTTTATGGGTAAACAAATTTAGTAAAAATAAGACATTGGTTTAAACAGTCACTACCGACTTTCAAAGCAAACCATCACGCTGATTTCTATCAAAACAAAGGGTATTGCTAATCCCTTATTTGGTATTTATGGAGAAAAAGCCTTTCGCCAACAAAAATAATAATAATTCCAATCACTGCCACATAGATCACCATCATATCCGTTTGTGCTTTTATCACCAGGAATGCGCCAAGTACGACCACATCAGAAATCATAGCTAAAACAAGAATTAAGGCATTAGCATTAATCTCTTTACGTAAATAGCGAAATACACCCCAATGCACAGCAATATCCATCACCAAATAAAAAATGGCACCTAGCGAGGCAATGCGCGTCAAATCAAAAAATATCGTCAGAAAAATAGCGATTGTAACGGTGTATACCAGTGCATGCTTCTGAACGCCTCCCGTCATTCCAAAATGGCTATGCGGCACCAGTTTCATATCCGTTAGCATAGTAAGCATACGTGACACAGCGAACATACTGGCAATCACACCGGAAACCGTTGCAACAATGGCTAGAGCCACGATGAACCACAAGCCGTATTCACCAAAAGCTGGGCGTGCGGCTTCTGCCAATGCAAAATCTTTTGCTGCAATGATTTCAGACAAACTGAGATTGCCAGCTACCGCTATGGCAACCAAGAAATAAATGACCACACAAATAACAATAGAGATGATGATGGCTCGTCCAACATTACGATGCGGGTCAACTATCTCTGAGCCACTATTAGTAATCGTGGTGAAGCCTTTATAAGCCAAGATAGCAAGAGCCATTGCTGCCACAAACCCTCCAGCAGGTATTTCTTCAATATTGCTGGCGGTATTTTCAAACGAAAAATCGGCAAGCCACAAGCCACCAATAGCAAAAGCCACAATGCCTCCAATCTTGATGATTGCCATTATCAGAGAAAACAGACCCACCGCGCGATTACCGGAGATATTAATCAGGAAGGCAAAAACCAGCACACCGACTCCTAAAGATGATACGACCCAGCTAGCGGCATCGGCATCAAATAATTGTACGCTATACGCCCCAAAAGTCCGAGCGACTAGACTTTCATTGATCACCATAGAAAAAGCCATCAGTAGCGCCCCTGCGGCTGTTATCGTTCCTTTGCCGTAAGCTTTCTGTAGAAACATAGCGATGCCCCCAGCTGATGGATAAGCATTGGACATTTTCACATAAGAGTAGGCGCTAAAAGCAGTCACTATGGCTGCACCCAGAAAGGCGAGAGGAAATAACGGCCCTGCCAGTTCAGCGATCTGTCCCGTCAGCGCCAGTATACCCGCACCAATCATAACCCCTGTGCCCATTGATACTGCGCCTACAAGTGTCAGGCTGTTTTCTTTGTAATCTGATTTATTTTGGTGTCCTGAATGATCCACTATAACTACCCTCTGAGTTTTATAATTAACCCTATGTAGCGCCCGTCAAATGATCTTCCTCGTTTTTTTCTGTACAACAACATGGCTTGGATTCTTTTTTTACCTCCACCTTCTCTTGTTTCTCAGAATCACCACAGCAACCATGTGACACAGGTTGCTCAATACTTTTATTATCTTTTTTTTCAGTCATAAAATTTCTCCTTGCTTAAGTAATAAATACAGCCCTCAATTGGTGAGCCACTTCAAAATGCTTTGGATTGCGCGATAAAGTCTTTCCACTGTGATTTGTTAGGGAAAAACAACTGAAGGCAAAGAAGATGAAAATCGCAGAGTTCAATAACACCAACATCCAAAGCCCATAACCTGATTCACCGTGCATGGTCATTCTCCTTACGAGGTTGCGGATCAGATTGTTTCTTACCTTCCTCAACACCCCGACGATAAGCCTCTTCTTCCGCTTCCTTCGGCTCACCAGTATCACGATGTTTATGACCACCGTGTCCGCCATGACCTCCATGCATAAACACATGCATCAGCGGACATAACGCTAGAAGCAAA
>NZ_JAHRVT010000024.1:0-75712 GCF_019090545.1 Cycloclasticus sp.
AAGATGATGATCGTTACGCCCATCCTTTTGTTCTACCACAGGGTTACAATGATATTAATTTAGTCCCCTATTGGCAAAGCAAAGCCTCTGACATTTCATTTTCTGATGCGACTTCCTTTCAGAGTCAGCTGTGTGATAACGGTTTGGCCCCCAAACAAAATACAACCCCTGAATATGCCCATGTAGCAAATTATGCTTATCACCTTGATGCAGGTAAATTGGTAACTTTTTTGCAAAAACACTGTATTATTCATTTTAAGAGCAAGGAGAGGGGAAAGACAGTTTCTTTTGTAGTTAGAAGAGCTGCATAAAAAATAATAATAAAAATAAAAACTAGGGGGCTTTTAGCCCCTTTTTTTTGCCTGAAATAAATGTTCTGGAGGCTTTGGTTTAAAGCGTTAAGGTTTGGGTCCCCTGTTCACTGGCAAGCAAAACAGTATCAGCCGACCGGTTAGCGAATAGGCCTGTTGTTACAACACCGGTAATGTTATTGAGTGTGTTTTCCAGTTTCATTGGCTCTAAAATATCTAAACGGTGAATATCTAAAATGACGTTGCCGTTATCAGTAATAAAATTTTCTCGCCAGACGGGCTGACCACCAAGTGCTGATATGGTTCGAGCCACATAACTTCTAGCCATCGGAATGACTTCTACAGGCAGCGGAAATTTGCCCAATCGTGAGACTAACTTGCTATGGTCGGCAATACAAATAAAGTGTTTGCTGGCGGCGGCAATAATCTTTTCACGGGTCAAGGCACCACCGCCACCTTTTATGAGTTCTAAATTCGTATTAATTTCATCGGCTCCATCAACATAAATATCTAAAGTGCCCACGGCATTTAAATCAAGAACCGGGATGCCTAAAGCCAATAACCTTTCTGTGCTGGCCTCTGAACTTGAAACGGCACCTTCAAATTGATGCTTAAGAGGAGCCAATAAATCAATAAAGTGGTTGACCGTTGAGCCGGTACCAATGCCTAAAATACGGCAGTTCTTTACGTACGGGATAGCGGCTTGTGCGGCTAGTTTTTTTAAGTCGTCTTGCATGATTAAAAGATTGGCGTTAGTTGTTAAGAAGTATTCGTATGATATATCGCATCTAAGCGTAGTTAGAAGTTATTTAATCATCATTTTTTATAATGCATGGGATGAGTCGCCTAGTAGGCGTTGTTTTGCCTTGGCTGAAAAGCAGACCACTCCAAGCTCTGTGACGATGGCATCTAATGGAACATCCCAGGCTTCAGGCTTAATAGTATCAACCATTTGCAGGCTATAAGCGATACCCACTAAGAGCGGTTTTTTTTTGCATGCCGGACTCAACATAAAATTGAGTGTACGGTCATAGTAGCCGCCACCCATACCTATGCGATGGCCTAGCTGGTCAAAACCCACTAAAGGAATAAGTATGCTGGTTAATAATTTAGCAGGTAAATAGAGCTGTTTGGCAGGCTCGGGGATATTGAATCGATTGTTTTCCAATGGATCGCCCCATAGATAAGAAGAGAATCTAAGTCTTTGCTTATTTAAAGCCGGGAGATAGTGTTTGCAGCGGGTCTTTGAGCAAGCTTGTATGAATAAATTGAGTGTCGGTTCACCATCATTAGCGAGGTAACTCGCAACACTTGAGGAGCGAAGAAGAAGTCCTGTTTTTAACAAATGTTGGTTGATGCTGTAATCAAATCGGGCTCTATCAGAGGTCGAAATAGCGTTACGTCTGCGTCGTAATGATTGTCTTAAGGAAGGTATTAATTGGGTCATAAAATAGGGCGCTTCCCGCCAGTGCCGTATTCAGGTTTCTACCTTGAACCGATAGGTTCAAGTGGGAGTCGGACATTTGCATTAGGCTTCTCTATGTAGAGCGTGCACACCAACAAAATGATCTGTCTTCCCGGGTAGGTAATTAGGTCCAAGGGCATTTCACCTTAACTCGAACACCGCAGGAAACGCACTGACAGTGTAACCCTATGAAAAAAAATTAACAGTATATTTTTATATTTAAAGAGAGATAAAAAATATTTTTATTATTTTACAGCTGATCAAGATGTTTTCTAAAGAGTGTAAAGCCGCTTCGTTTTGCAGCTAAGGTTAAACAGATTGCGGTTGATGTCGTATGAAGTCTATCTAATTTAATGAGTAGGGCAAATTAAAGTTAAAGTAGGAAAACTATTTACCGAAGGCGTCTATGGCAAAGTCTAGTTTATTTTGAAGGGCGATTATTTTGTCACTAATATTTAAAGAGGCGCCGCTTTTTTTTTGGTTTTCAACTAAAAAATCATGTGTGATATTGAGGCCAGCCATTACGGCTATGCGGTCTAAGCCTACTACTCGTCCGGATTTTTTAATGCTTTGCATTTTTTCATCTAAAAACCGAGCAGAAGACTCAAGCCCTGCTCGCTCATTTTCAGAGCAGCTGACTCGGTACTCTTTATCTAGTAGGTGTAAGGTGACAGTCGTGGAAGTTGACATGCTTATATTTCCATTAATTTAAGCCTAGAAATCATTGACTCAATACGCGTTTTAGCTTTTTCAGTTTTATCCATTAAAGCACTGCGTTGTTGAATGAGATCGGCTTGCTGGCTCTTGAGTTGTTGGTTTTCTTCATGCAGGTTTTGGCACACTTGAACAAGTGCGTCAATTTTCTGCTCAAGGTGTTGCAAGTCAATTTCTGGGTTTTGTTCTTTATTCACAAGATAAATAGTAGGTGTGATTGCTGAGAAGGTCAATACCGTTAGTAATATAGTCGGTAAGTTTTGGTGCCTCGGTCACGTAATGATAGCATAGCCACATTGATAAATTGTTTGGAGTGGGCAGTGAAACGTTTAGGTAATTATGAGGATTTGCAGTTAATTTTTGATGAGCATGATGCTGGTATGAATGTGTCTGAAGCACATGGCTTGGCGTCAGGCATGCTATGTGTGCAATTTGATGCAGACTTTAATCGTTGGATAAGTGCAATATTTGATACGGAAGATCAGCTAAAAGCCTTAACGAATGAGGATAAGCAAGGCTTAATTGGTTTGTTTCAAGGTACATTGGAATTGCTCAAAACCGATGAGTTTATTTTTGACTTGTTGCTACCCGATGAGGAAGAACGGATTGGTGTGCGGGCAGTTGCCATGAGTGAATGGTGCCAGGGTTTTTTATATGGCGTGGCTTATATGGGGGTCGGTGATGATAAAGATTGGAGTGAGGACTGTAGAGGCATATTAAGAGATTTAATGGAGATTTCACGTTTAGATGCCGACAACTCAGATGAGTCAGATGAACAAGCGTTTATGGAGTTACAAGAATACGTGCGGATGGGCGTGCAAATTTTAATGCAAGAACTGCAACCAGATAGCGATTCATCAACGGAACAACCAACGCTTCACTAGCGAGATATAAAGGAGGCTTTGTGATAGAAGAGCAAAAAGAATTTGCCCGTAGAAGGCAGCAATTTTTACGCATGGTGGGTGAAGGGAATATTGCGGTGATCGCCAGCGCATCTATTATGCAACGTAATAGCGATGTGGAATTTCATTTTCGTCAAAACAGTGACTTTTTTTATTTAAGCGGTTTTGATGAGCCTGAATCGGTGATTGTGTTTGTACCAGGTAGGGAACAAGGCGAGTATGTTTTATTTTGCCGAGAATATGATGAGAAAACCGCTTTATGGGTAGGGGCGAGTGCGGGCTTAGAAGGCGCGGTTCGTGATTATGCTGTAGATGATGCATTTCCGATTGATGATATCGATGATATTTTGCCTGGCTTATTGGAAAATAAAAATCGGTTGTATTTCCCAATGGGGGCACAGCCTGATTTTGACCAACAATTGATGGATTGGTCTCAGCAAGTAAGAGGCCGCTCTAGGGCAGGGGTATCAGCACCCGCAGAGTTTATTTCGTCAGATCATATTTTGCATGAAATGCGGCTTATAAAGTCAGCACAAGAAATTAAATGGATGAAAAAGGCGGCAAAAATATCAGTTAAAGCACATATTAAGGCTATGCAGTCTTGTCGTCCGGGGATGTATGAATATCAAGTTGAGGCAAACCTTAAGCACTGTTTTATGAGTCATGGCGCACAGCAAGAAGCCTACCCAGCGATTGTCGGTGGTGGGCATAATGGATGTGTTCTGCATTACATAGATAATAATGCCGTATTAAATGATGGTGATTTATTGTTGATTGATGCGGGTTGTGAGTGGAAAAAATATGCATCTGACATTACCCGAACTTTCCCCGTAAATGGTGTGTTTAATGAAGAGCAAAAAGCGCTCTATCAATTAGTGTTAGATGCCCAGTACGCAGCTATAGAGCAAGTTAAGCCCGGTAATCATTGGAACGACCCGCATGATGCTGCGGTTGAGGTGTTAACAAAAGGTTTGGTTAGACTTGGTTTATTGCAAGGAAGCTTGTCAACATTGATTAAAAATGAGGCCTATAAGCCGTATTATATGCATCGTACAGGGCATTGGTTAGGGATGGATGTACACGATGTTGGGGATTATAAATTAGATGATCAATGGCGCTTGCTGGAGCCCGGCATGGTGTTGACCGTTGAGCCTGGTTTGTATATTCACCCAAATGCTAATGAAGTCGATAAAAAGTGGCGTGGGATTGGGATACGCATTGAAGATGATGTGCTTGTCACTAAAAAAGGGCATGAAGTGTTGACTGGTAGTGTGCCTAAAGAAATTAAAGACATCGAGTCGCTGATGAGCAAGGTTAATGACGACTGATTACGATCTTATTATTATTGGCAGTGGGATGGTCGGTGCATGTCTAGGTTTGGCGCTGAGCCAGACATCGCGCCGTGTTGCTATTGTAGAGGCAAAGACCATCGATGAAAAACAAGCCGATAGTGTAGGGAAAAGAGCAATAGCCTTGTCTTGGGGTAGTAGGGGAATTCTTGAACAGCTAAATAGTTGGCAAGAGCTGAGTGATGAAGCGATGCCAATACGGCATATACATGTTTCCGATAAAGGACGTTTTGGTAAAACGAGACTGTCAGCACAAAACCAGCAGGTTGAGGCGCTGGGGTATGTGGTAGAGGCTAGGTGCATTGAGTCGGTTGTTTCGACCAGGTTGGCAGCTACCACGGTTGATGTTTTATCGCCGGCAACGCTAAGTGATTATACGGTTAATGACAACGGTGTAGAGGTGATTGTTAGTGTTAATGGGAAAGAGCAAACACTGTCTTGCAAACTATTAGTTGGTGCGGATGGCGGGCTGTCAAAAGTTCGTCAACTAGGCCCTTTTGAATTAAAAGAATATCCTTACGATCAGCAAGCGATCACGGGCTTAATACATGTTGAGTCAGATGAAAATGACGTTGCTTATGAGCGGTTTACTAGCGAAGGTCCAATTGCGATGTTGCCGCATTTTGATGGGCTTTATTCGTTAGTTTGGACAATGCCGTCTAGTATAGCCGAACAGGTGAAAAACCTATCAGAGGACGCTTTTCTGCAGAGGTTGCAATTACGCTTTGGGCAGTGGTTAGGGGAGTTGTCGCTAGCGGGAAGCTGCCAAATGTTTCCATTGAGTCTGTCGCATGTCCCGCAGAATATTTCAAATCGAGTAGTGTTGATTGGTAATGCTGCACACCAACTTCATCCAGTGGCGGGGCAAGGGTTTAATCTTGGCCTGCGTGATGCAGCCATGTTAGCAGGGGTGATCATCTCAGCGCAGCAAGATGAGGAGCTTGATGATGTGCTTGAAGTCTATGCGCGACATCGCAAAACAGACCAAGCATTAATAACAGGGTTTACCGACAGTGTGATTAAATTATTTTCAACAGATAACGCGGCGCTGAGTGTGATGCGAAATAGTGGTTTGTTAATGTTGGACAACATCCCCTTGTTGAAGAACGAGTTTGCGCGACAGGCTATGGGCTTAGGCGCTCCAATCGCAAGGTTAAAGGTCAGTTAATGAGCGAAAAAAAATACCAAGTAGCGATTATTGGTGGCGGCATAACGGGAGCAACAATGGCTTGTTTGTTGGCTGAAAAAGGCATCTCGGTTGCCCTGGTGGATGCTGGTGATCCATCTGCTGAATGGCCTCAGGAGAGTTATGATTTACGTGTTTCTGCACTCACCCTTGCCTCGATTAACGTGTTTAAATCATTAGGGGTTTGGGACGAGATTGTTCAATTGGGTGAGCAACCAATTGAAAAAATGTATGTGTGGGATCATTTCGGTAGTGGTGAGTTAGCCATCGATTCGGCCGAGGCTGGTGAAATGCAGATGGGTGCGGTGGTGGAAAATCGCATTACTGTCTTAGCGTTATGGAAAAAACTACAGCAGTTAAAAAGCTGCGATGTTTTTAAATTAACGCAATTGATGAGTTTTGAGACTAATGAAGATGGTGTGTCGATTCAGTTGTCAAAGAATACCCAGATCAACGCCCAGCTATTGGTGGGCGCTGATGGATCAAATTCTAAAATACGGCAACTAAGTGGAATAGAGCACTATGGTTGGAGTTATCAGCAAAAAGCGCTGGTGGCGACAATTAAACCGGAAAAACCACACCAAAATACTGCTTGGCAGCGGTTCTTGCCAGAAGGTCCTTTAGCTTTATTGCCTTTACGAGATGGTTTGATCTCTATTGTTTGGACATCGTCGGTGGAAACAACAGAAGGTTACTTAGCCTTGTCGGACTCGGATTTTTGTAGAGCGTTAGTAGAGGCGTCTGAGCAGCAGCTTGGTAAGCTTGAGTTGGTAAGCCAACGCGGAGCATTTCCATTAGCGTTACAGTTTTCATCGCAATATTGTCAGCAGAGAATGGTTTTGATTGGTGATGCGATTCACACCATTCATCCGCTTGCAGGGCAAGGCGCAAATTTGGGGCTCAAAGATGCTACGGTATTAGCCGATGTGGTGTTAAAAGCACATATAGCAAAACGCGATATAGCCAGTGAGCAGGTATTGCGACGTTATGAGCGTCAGCGTAAGGGCGACAATTTGTTAATGATGGGCATTATGGATGGCTTTAAACGGCTTTTCGCTGCAGATCAATCACTTATTAAGCTGACTAGAAGTTCGGGTATGGGTTTGATTAACCAGTCGGCGTTATTGAAAAACCAAATTTGCAAATATGCTATGGGGGTTTAAGTTCAATCAGTTGTCAGTAGGCCCGAAATAGACAGTGTGTGTTCGGCCGCCTTTCTGCCAATAGACGTTAAATATCCGCCATCTTTTTTGTCGATTAACCCTTTATCGAACAAGCGAGCGGCGGCATCAATAGTTGCTGGGCTAGCGTCGTGATGTATTTTTATGCCCTGCTCGGTATTGCTAAGATCGTACTGTATAAGGATGTTAAGTTCATCAATGAGTTCTTGGTTGAATTTCATTATTAATCCCCCTAAGTTGGACCGCATACATTCTTTTTAATGTGGGTGAAACAGTAACACTATTTTTCAGTGTGGGCAAAAAGATCCGATGGCTTGAAAATTTTTGTTGATGGAAATAGTGACTTTAGCAGGGTACAATGGATTATCAATTAACCTCTTTTGGGAGAGATCGGTATAACACCGACGCCGAAGGCGCAATTCGCTCGGAATCGCTCAGGCAAATGGACCATAAGAGAATTTACCGGCTTGCCGGTAATCAGTTGACTCTGGAGAGAGGTTAGGCGGATACGTTTAGCCCACCGAAGAGGCAAGAGGGCAAAAGCTCTTAAACTTTCAGGTTTTGGACAGAGGGGCGGCATGTGGTTTCCGCGTGCCGCCCTTTTTTTGTGCGGAGAAATTAGATGACTAAAAAGACAATTTTAAATGATGCGCACCGTGAACTGGGTGCCCGAATGGTGGATTTTGGTGGCTGGGATATGCCAGTAAATTATGGTTCGCAAATAGATGAACACCATGTGGTCAGACAATCGGTTGGCATGTTTGATGTGTCGCATATGACTGTTATTGATATTAATGGCGCGCAAGCGAAAGCTTTTTTACAATACCTGTTAGCGAATGATGTGGCGAAGCTAGCTCGACAGGGAAAAGCTTTATATAGTTGCATGCTGAATGAAGCAGCGGGCATTATTGATGACCTTATTGTTTATTTTTTAGACGATAATAATTATCGTCTAGTGGTTAATGCTTCAACGCGAGAGAAAGATTTAGCGTGGATTGAAAAGCAAGCCGACACATTTGAAGTGACCGTGACAGAGCGGCCTCAATTGGCAATGATTGCAGTACAAGGTCCAAAGGCTCGTCAAAAAGTTTGCCCATTATTACCGGAGCGGTTAGGGCTGTCGGCAGCTGAAATTAAACCATTTAGTGCCTGTTGGTATGGTGAGTGGTTTATTGGCAGAACCGGCTACACCGGAGAGGATGGCTTTGAGATTATACTGCCCGAAGAGAAAGCAGAAGGTTTTTGGAAACAGTTAATCGAAGTGGGTGTTAAACCGTGTGGTTTGGGCGCAAGAGATACGTTAAGGCTGGAAGCAGGTATGAATTTATACGGTCAAGATATGGATGAAAGCAAACATCCTCTAGAGTCTGGCTTAGCATGGACGGTAGCCTTTCAACCTGAAAACCGTCACTTTATTGGCCGTTCAGCGCTTGAGACGATAAACGCTAACGGTGTCAGCGATCAGTTTGTAGGTCTGCTGCTAGAAGATAAAGGCATTCTCAGAGGGCATCAAAAAGTCGTCTTGCAAGATGGCTCTACTGGCGAAATAACCAGTGGCGGGTATTCGCCGACAATGGAACGTTCTATTGCGCTGGCACGTGTACCAGCAAATATTGCTGAAACATGTAAAATTGATATTCGTGGCAAACTTAAAACGGCAAGGGTAGTCAGCCCTTGTTTTGTTCGTCATGGGGACGTACAGGTAACGTTATAACAACATCAAGCGAAATGATCGCTTAAACGAAATAAGTGCCCTTGGGGACAAAGAGAGGAAAAAACATGTCAAATACACCTGATGATAGAAAATATGCGGATTCTCATGAATGGGCATTACTGGAAGCCGATGGTAATATTCGCGTTGGGATAACCGATCATGCGCAAGAACTATTGGGAGATTTAGTTTTTGTTGAGTTACCTGAGGCTGGTCAAGCTGTTGGTAAAGGCGATGAGTGCAGTGTTGTTGAGTCGGTAAAGGCGGCGTCAGATATCTATAGCCCCGTAACAGGGGAAATTGTAGCGGTTAATGACGCATTAGAAGATAGTCCAGAAGCAATTAATGAGTCACCATATGACGAGGGTTGGATTTTTGTCGTAAAACCAACTGATGCCAGTGAGCTGGATGATTTATTGGCTGCTGAAGGCTACGAAAACTTAATCGACGACGAGTAATAATATGCCCTTTATTCCCCATTCAGAGCAAGATATCGAACAAATGCTATCGGTCATTGGCGCGGATAGTATTGAAGACTTGTTTGATGAAATCCCGGCAGATTTACGGTGTGGTGATTTAGAGAAAATCCCACAAGGTATGAACGAGATGGAAGTGACTCGTCTACTTCGAGACCGTGCGGCACAAGATGGCTTACCACTATGCTTCTTAGGTGCCGGTGCTTACGAACACCATATACCTGCTGCTGTTTGGGAAATAACCACGCGCGGTGAGTTTTATAGTGCGTATACACCCTATCAAGCCGAAGCTTCGCAAGGAACCTTACAGTTGTTGTATGAATTTCAGTCGATGATGGCTAGTTTAATGGGCATGGATGTATCAAATGCATCGCTGTATGACGGTGCTTCGGCACTCGCTGAGGCTGTTCTAATGGCGGTGCGTGCGAATAAAAAGTCTAAATCACGGAAAATATTAATGCCGGTGACGACGAACCCTGTTTATCGTTCAGTAACAGAGGCGATTGTCAACAATCAAGATATTGAGCTGGTGGCCGTGCCGTATGATTCAGAAACGGGCCAAACTGATTTAAATGCGCTCGACTCGTTTTCAGGCGAAGATTTTTCTGCCTTGGTGATTCCCCAGCCTAACTTTTTTGGTGTGATAGAAAACGTAGATGCTTTAACTGCATGGGCAGCTGAGAATAAAATGCTGTCAATCGCTGTGGTTAACCCAGTAGCCATGGCATTGTTAAAACCACCAGGTGAGTGGGGGCAAACAGGTGTTGATATTGTTTGTGGGGAAGGCCAGCCACTGGGTGTTCCGTTAGCGTCAGGCGGGCCGTATTTTGGCTTTATGTGCTGTAAACAAAAGCATGTTAGACAAATGCCTGGTCGAATTATTGGTCGGACAACAGATCTAGATGGTAAAGAAGGGTTCACCTTAACGTTGCAGGCCCGCGAGCAGCATATTAGGCGTTCAAAAGCGACATCAAATATTTGTACAAACCAAGGGTTATTGGTAACAGCGGCAACTATTTATATGTCCTTGCTTGGTCCAGAGGGACTTAAAAAAGTAGCACTCAATTCACATAAAAACACCCAACTTTTACGCAATCGCTTGCAAGCTATAAAGGGTGTGAAAACAGTGTTTAATGCTCCCAACTTTCATGAGTGCGTTCTTCAGTTGGACATGGACGTTAAACAATTAATTGATACGTTGGCGCGAGAGCACCATATTTTGGCTGGTTTTGAAGTGTCTGCGCATTACCCTGAATTAGGTAATGCCTTGATGGTTTGTGCTACTGAAACACGCACAGAAAACGACATTGAGCAATTTGCAACGACGCTCGATACATTATTAAACGGATAGGAGAAATAACCATGGCAACAATTACACTACAAAGTAATGAGATTCATACAAACGGCGATGTTCCTGCAGTGGGTTCAAACGCGCCAGACTTCAGCCTAACAACTAAAGAGTTGGCCGATGTATCGCTCGCAGATTATGCCGGTAAAAAGAAAATAATTAGCATTGTGCCAAGCTTGGACACACCAACTTGTCAGCTATCAACCAAAAAATTGAATGAATACGCTAAGAGCCACCCTAATACAGTGATTCTTGTTGTATCGGCGGATTTACCATTTGCAATGTCGCGCTTTTGTGGCGACGAGGGCTTAGAAAATGTCGTTACCTTGTCAATGATGCGCGATCGTAACTTCGCAAAAGATTATGGTGTGCTGATTGGTGATGGACCGCTGAAAGGTATTACAGCGAGAGCGTTAATTAGTTTAGATGAAAACAATAATGTAAAAACGTCAGAATTGGTGGCTGAAATTGCCGATGAGCCGGATTACGAGACAGCATTAGCCGCACTATAAAAGAGATAAATTTGACATGCTGATATTCGAGCAATCGCACAGTGGGCGGGCGTCAAACGCTCAGTTGCCGCAAGATAATGAAGCTTTGGCTTCATTGCCTGCAGACGCCTTAAGAACCTCCAAGCCAAATTTACCTGAGGTTTCAGAAATGCAGGTGGTGCGTCATTTTACGCGCTTATCTCAGAAAAACTTCTCGATAGATACGCATTTTTACCCGTTGGGTTCTTGTACGATGAAATACAACCCACGTGCCTGCAATACGCTAGCGAGTTTACCTGAATTTACTGGGCGGCACCCACTTGGGCCTAGCTTGCACGGTCAGGGGTTTTTATCGTGCATGTATGAACTACAAGGCATGTTAAAAGAGGTTACAGGGATGCAGGCAGTCTCTTTGTCTCCTGCGGCCGGTGCTCAAGGTGAGTTCGCGGGTGTGGCGATGATTAAAGCCTATCACGATGAGCGTAACGATACGGCGCGTTGTGAAATCTTAGTCCCTGATGCGGCACATGGTACTAACCCAGCATCGGCTGTTATGTGTGGTTATAAAGTGCGAGAAATCCCCACTGGAAAGAATGGTGATGTTGATATTGAGGCGCTAAAAGAGGCGATTGGCCCGCAAACTGCGGGCATTATGCTGACAAATCCAAGTACGTTAGGTGTCTTTGATCGTAAAATAAAAGAGATCGCTGGCATTGTGCATGATGCCGGGGGGTTGTTGTATTACGATGGGGCTAACTTGAATGCCATTTTGGGTAAAGTACGCCCCGGTGATATGGGTTTTGATGTGATTCATATGAACTTGCACAAAACGTTCTCTACACCACATGGTGGTGGTGGGCCAGGGGCAGGGCCAGTAGGCGTCAGCAAGCGCTTGAAACCGTACTTGCCAGTACCAATTGTTGGTAAGAAAGAAGGGCAGTACGTGTTATTAGATGAACAAGATTGCCCTAAGACGATTGGTCGCTTGTCTGCTTTTGCAGGTAATGCGGGTGTTTTGTTACGAGCTTATATCTATGCAAAAATGCTCGGTAGAGAGGGGATGTCACGTGTTGCAGACTTTGCGACCTTGAATGCAAACTATTTATTGAAACGTTTAATGTCGGCAGGTTATGACGCTGCATACCCTGAGCGGCGTGCTACACACGAATTTATTCTAACGCTTAAAAAACAAGCAAAAGAACTTGATGTAACGGCGATGGATGTGGCGAAACGTCTCTTGGATTATGACTTCCATGCGCCAACAACCTACTTCCCATTGTTAATACCTGAGTGTTTGTTAATTGAGCCAACAGAAACTGAAGCTAAAGAAACGCTCGATGAATTTGTCGACACGATGGCGAAAATTTTAGATGAGGCAAAAATGCAGCCAGAAAGCTTAAAAAATGCGCCTTATAGTCTACCTGTAAGACGCTTAGATGATGTCAAAGCGGTTAAACAGTTGGATGTAGTATGGCAGGAGTTAAACCAATGAGTGCTGTAGAGTCAAAGGATATAAATGCCGAAGCGGGTGCTGACATGAACGCTAAGCCTCAATCAGCATTAATTTGTGGCTCAATGGCATTTGATACGATTATGGTGTTTCCTGATAAATTTCAACACCATATATTGCCCGATAAAGTACATATGTTGAATGTATCCTTTTTTGTACCTGAGTTACGCCGTGAGTTTGGTGGTTGTGCAGGCAATATTGCTTATAATTTACATTTGTTGGGTGAAAACGCATTGCCCATGGCAACAGTGGGTAAAGATTTCGCTTCTTATGCGCAATGGATGCTTAAAACAGGCGTAAAGCAAGACTATCTAAAAGTGCTGGAAGATGACTTTACCGGTCAAGCTTATATCACCAGTGATATGGATGATAACCAAATTACTGCTTTTCACCCTGGCGCAATGGGACGCTCCGAGCTTAACAAGGTGCCTAGCGATGCGAATATAAGCATTGGAATAGTCTCCCCGGATGGTAAAGCAGGGATGATTGAACATGCTAAGCAATTTGTTGAAGCGGGTATTCCATTTGTTTTTGACCCGGGTCAAGGTATGCCAATGTTTGATAGCGATGAATTAAAAACGTTTATTGAACAAGCAACATGGGTGACTTTAAATGATTATGAAGCGGCGATGTTGCAAGAAAAGACGGGCCTTTCACCACATGAAATAGCTGAGCAAGTAGAGGCATTAATTATTACTAAAGGCGCAGAAGGGTCGTTGGTTTATACCAAGACGGAGCGTATCGATATTCCGCCTGCAAAAGCAACAGCATTGGTCGACCCCACAGGGTGTGGTGATGCTTATCGCGGTGGCTTGCTATACGGCTTGATGAATGGCTTGGATTGGGAAGTAACAGGGCGTATTGCGGGGCTAATGGGGGCGATTAAAATAGCCCATGCGGGTACGCAAAACCATGTTGTGACGCTAGATGAGCTCAAAATGCAGTATGCAGAACAGTTTGGCGGCTCATTTTAAAGAAGTTGTTATAAAAGGGGTGTAGGACGACCTATATCGTCGTGCAATGACGACATTAAGCCCTAAAGCTAACCAAGCCGTTATCAACGGCTGGTTAACAGTATTGGCTAACATGAGTCGCGAAATACACGACTCATATTAGCTATTGTTACAGCGAAGCGGTCATTTATTTTTTAAATGAGTTAAAAAATTGCTGAGTTGCTTCAATGTTGTTTGCCATTATTTTCTTAAAAGCGTTAGTAATGTGATAAAGGTCTGTTGGTTTGCCTTCAATAATTCGTTTATAGAAAATACCTGTTTCTTTTGTTGCTTTAGAGGCACCTTCAACAAGCGTTTCGTTTAGCTCGGTTGCGTGTGTAATGGCCTCTTTAGACTTGGTTTCTAGTTCATCTATGGTTGTCATAATCTGTTCCTTTGTTAAATGATGCGGTGCACAATATCTCATGCTATATCTTTTATGTCAACACAAGAATATAAATTTTATTGGCGTGCTGGGTCTCTAGTTAGCTTATGAAAACAGCTTGCTGAGGCTAGCCTAGCCAGTAGTTTTCACAGCCTTAAATGGCGGTTAATCGGCTGTGCTGATAGAAATGGAGGCTCTTTAAATACTAGAGCCTCCGTTGAAAGTTAAAGTTAAGAGCTGACTGAAGAACAGTTACCTTTTAGGTCTTTAATGAGCGCTTAATTGTTAATTAAGCTGCTATGAAGCTGGTTTGACAATAAATTTGAATAATAAGGCAGTTATTGCAATGCTCCAGACGATAACAGCACCGCTGGGTAAATCAAATAATGATGAGCCAATTAAGCCAAACCCATAACCGGTGGCACCAATGAGAAAACCAATTAAGAGTGGTTTTTTATGCCCCAGGCTACCCAGTGCAGGAATAATTAAGCTCGCAAACACTAGATACACCCCGATCAGTTGAACAGAGTTGGTAACCGCTAACGCAAATAAAATGTAAAAAACAAGATTACCTAAGCGGTTTCGAAAGTTAAATAATAGCCAGACAATTAAGCAGGTTACCAAGGCCGTAGGTAAAAGTTGATCACTAGTGGTCCATAATATTTGACCGACCAGTAAGTCTTTCAGTGAATCACCGCCATGTGGGTTATTAGCAAGCAGCAAAATACTAGCGGTAGCGGCTAAGATAAAACTAATGCCAATAAGGGCTTCTTGGTGTTTTCCCCAGTGCTTTTCGGCCCAGCTTAAGCCTAATGCGCCGATTAAAGAAGCAGATAAAGCGGCGACTTGAACCTCCCAGCCATGTGCTTCCCAGCCAAAATGCCAGGCTACGATAACCCCTAAACCAGCCATTTGTGCAATAGCTAGATCAATAAAAATAATGCCGCGTTTTAGAACTTCTTGCCCAAGGGGGACATGCGTTGCGAGGACCAGTAGGCCGACAATAAATGCCGGCCCAATAATCGAAAGTTGAAGTCCTTCAATGTTCATGATGTAACATTTAATAATTGACTGAGGAGTCGATCAAACCAATTAATTAGAGTTTCATTATTATCAGGGCTGAGGGGTAAAGCAATGGCGGGGAGCGCCGTTTTACTGCTTAGCCAACGTGCCGATTTATCACTTTGGTAACTAGCATAAAGTAACATCTGAGCAGGTTCTTTTTTCAATGTGCTTAGTACCTTAGCAAGGTGAGTGCTACTTGCTGGAATACCGGGTTTTGGCTCTAGAGTTGCTACTTGCTTTAAACCTAACCAGCTTGATAGATAGACCCAATTATTATGGCTTACAACGATAGGTTTATCGCGTAATGGTTTGCTTCGCTGTTCCCATTGCTGCATTGCCTGTTGCCATTGCTGAGTAAAGGTTGCTAGGTTGTGTTGGTAATATGCTTGATGAGAGGGATCAATCATTGCTAGCCTGTCAGCTAAGGCCACGGAGACTTGAGCGATGCGTTTAGGATCTAGGTGAAAGTGAGGGTTTCCGGCAGCATGAATATCACCGAGACTACGATCAAGCACGGTTGGTTTGTCCATCAGGCTAACGTAGTCAGCAGCCATAAAATAGCCTGTTTGACCGACCTGCACATTAGGGTTAGCAGATTTACGTAGTAATAAAGGAAGCCAGCCTGTTTCGAGGTCTGCACCTGTGCAAACTAACAGGTCGGCGCGGCGCATTCTGGCAATCAGGCTAGGGCGTGCTTGTATATGATGAGGGTCTTGCATCGCAGTTGTAGCGCTGTTGACGTGTACTTTATCACCACCGAGAGCTTTAGTTAGCGCTGCCCATTCAGGTTCACATGCAAATATATTGAGTTCAGCGTGGGCGTAAAATGGGCTGAGCAGAGTGAGTAATAAAATAAATTTTTTTTTCCATGGATGTAACATAATTGTCTCCAAACGAATGAATGTCGCACAGGCACAAAAGGCCTGTGCGATTTGTTTTTAATATTGATGAGCGCCGTGACTGCCTAGGCTAGTAGTGTATTGTAAGAAAATCTGATCATCTGATTCCTGGTAGGATTTATCACGGTTAAATTGCAGCCGTATCCGAGAAAATTCACTCGGTAACCACTCGATCATTGCACTCATACGTTTAGGTTTAAAACCGTCGCTATCTAAGCCTGCTTCCATTAACACATCGTCATCGAAGCCAGTGTTATCACTTTCTAACTGGTCATAACGAAGCCCTGCTCGCCACCGAGGTTTAAATTGATAAATAGTTTGTGCGTACCAGCCTTTTTGATGGCCGTCGAAGCTGGTTTCTTCTAGAGGTGGGCCACTGTTTAGCATGCTAATGGTGCCGTTTTCTTTACGGTCAAAATATTCAAACTGTACCTTAACATGTTGGTTTTTAGGGTTACCATTGGGCGCCCATTTGTAGACAAAATCAACAGCGTTTATTTTGCTATCGCCATCAAAAGATGGGGTTTCTTCAGCGCTATCTTCTTCACCATGGGCATGGCCACCACCTGTACGACCTTCTATGTTATTAGCTTGCCAATGACTTAAACCCAATTGCCAACTGTGTTCGATGCCGATATCACCACCGATGTTAGCAAATACTGTTGCTGCGCCAATACCACTTTGCTCGCCAGCGGATGGGAATTGGCTACCACTCATAATTTCTGCGCCTAACTGTAAAAAAGTATCGGTCGGTGCTATATAACTTAGTTGAATACCATCATCCCTAAGTTGGTCGCCAAATAAGCCGCGATAAATTAACGGCGCATCGGCAAAATCCCAAGTGTGAACATGGTGTTCATTCAGATACCCCATGGCAGAAAAGAAACGACCGGCCTTGATAGTTAGGCCATTCCCTAAACCTAATGTCTGTATATAGGCTTCTTCTAGGTCTACTTCGGTGCTACCGTCATCATTATGAAAGCCAAGAGTGGCTTTGCCATAAAACGTGTTGTCAATATTAGCGCTCATGACCAGTTCGCTTTCGCCCACTGCAAACCCTTGGCTACCTAGGCCAGATTCGCCACCGAGCATGAAGCCGGGCAATGCGTAATCATCGGGGTCATTGCTCATGTCGGCAAAACGACCATCGAGAATAAGGCTAATGGCTGGATTGAAAGAATTTTGGGTCAGGAAGCTGCTCTGTTTCGGTTTAACTGCTGCTTCCTGTGTTTTAAGTTCGACATATTGCGTTCTTTTTTCGGTTTCTATTAATCTAGACTCAAGGGCCTCAATGCGTTGTTCATAGTTCTTTTTAAGGGTGTCTAGCTGTTGTTTTAATAAGGCAATTTCAGTGTTAGAAAGTGCCGGGGTAGAAATAATTAAACTGGCGATTATTGCAGCCATAGTAAATGCTTTACGCATAAGTAACTCTCCTGTAACAAAAAGGTAGTCACGCAAGGTCAGTCCATCGCGTAACGTTAAAATGTGGTTTACAAGAAAGTAAAGGGAGGTGCGCGAGCGAAATAAGCTGTTTTTAGTAGAGGAACTTGCTGAGTGGGAATGCCATCAACATGTGTTTTAGACAATAGTGGAACAGCGGGGAGTCGAATAGCCGAAACGAGTCCATTGCTAGACTTTTCACACTGGACAAATACCGTGCACGAATGGCTGGCTTTGTGAAAGGAATGCTCTACAGAATGGGCAAGCGCAGCCATTTGACTGATAAGCATCATGCTTATCAGTGCAATAGGTATTAAGACTTGTTGCCGTTTTTTCATTTATTGAAATGGAATATGTGCTGAAGGTTAATACCGACAGCTGATTTTAGAGTCATTCTAAACAACTAGGCAATATATAACGGCTATGCTTTTTTTACAAATATAGATTTCAGCTTCATTGGGCCAATACCAGTGATTTTACAGTCAATGTCATGGTCGCCTTCAACTAAGCGAATATTTTTTACCTTAGTGCCGACTTTTACAACAGATGAAGAGCCTTTAACCTTTAAGTCTTTGATAACAGTGATGCTATCACCATCTTGTAAAAGGTTACCGTTTGAGTCTTTTATGACTAATTTGTCAGTGTCGGTTTCGCTTGAATTGGCGGACCACTCATGAGCACACTCAGGGCAGATATACACAGTCCCGTCTTCATAGGTGTATTCTGAGTTGCATTGGGGGCAATTAGGTAAAGCACTCATGTTAGATCCTTTTGTGTGAGCTAATGGGGGAAATACCATTATAAGTTTTTACCTGTCTTATTGGCCAGTTAAAAGGACTAAGGGGGTGTTTAGCGATTAATGATTTTAGGTTATTCGGTTAGTTTGCCACGTAGCTTTTTTAATTGGCCGCGTTGAGTTTTATTATCAGTCCGTTTTTTCTTAGCATTTTTGCTAGGCGAGGTTGCTCGCCTAGCTTTTTGACTAACCGTTACGCTTTTTATGATCTGTTTTAGGCGTTCTAGCGCATCGGCACGATTTTTTTCTTGGGTGCGGTATTGCTGAGCCTTAATGATGATAATACCCATATTATTAATACGGTGATCTTGTCGACTTAATAATCGTTGTTTAAAAAGCTCAGGCAGGGAGGATGCGTTAATGTCGAAACGTAAATGAATGGCCGATGAGAGTTTATTTACATTTTGCCCCCCAGCTCCTTGCGCGCGGATAGCTGTAAGCTTAATTTCATCATCAGCAAGGGTGATATGAGGGGTGATGACTAACATGAACTTTATTGCGGTTTAGTAAAACGGGTGCTAAATATTGGTTTAGCCAAAACAAGGAAAAAGGCAGCCGAGAGTACCGAAGAGGCGAAAATCATACACATCACCATAATTTGATAACGCACAGCAATCAGTGGTGATACCCCAGATAGTATCTGCCCGGTCATCATGCCCGGCAAAGAGACTAGGCCAACCGCAAATAGCGAGTTTATAACCGGGATCAGTGAGGCATGAAGTGCAATACGCCGCGCCTCCAAGTAAGAGACATGGCGATCTATTTCTGCATGGATACGCTCAGCGGCTAAACTAACGCTATTCATCGCATTGGCGAAAATCATTCCAGCTAATGGAATGATGATTTGAGGCAAATACCATGGTTTTAAATTAAGTACACCTTGAGTGATAACCAGCAGGGTAAAACCACCACCAACAATAATGGAGAGAAAGGCTTGTTTATACAATAGGTTACGCTTTATCGGGATCGTGCCTAGAGCAATCCAGCTGGAGGCAAAGACCATAATAGCTAGAACAGTGATAACAATGGCAGCATTATCAGCGTTAAAAATGTAGCTCAACAGGTAGCCGACTAAAAGCAACTGAACCAACATGCGTGCTAGGGCATAAAGTGCGTTGCTTGACTCTAATGACCATTTAAACAAAATAGCCAAGGCGAAAAGAACAGGGATAAAAGATAGCGCTAGATTTAACAGAGGAATATTTTGAATATCGTGTCCCATCTAATCGCTGTTAACTGTATTAGTTAGGTGCGTTTATCTGCTTGGCGCTTGTTTCGAGCGCTTTGCTTTTTTAAAAACAAGGCGAGTTCTTTTTCTGCCCATTGGACGGCTTCAGCTTCTGATTTAAACCCCGTTTGGGTTTTAGAAATAACCGTGTTTTTTGAACTGGCGCGACGAATGATGTCGGCTCTCCAGCTATCTTTTTCTGCGGAAGTTTGAAAAGTGTACTTTTTAGTAATGCTCATAAGTATAAGTTTGTCTTGAGTTTAAGAATCTGTTTCTAGCAAGCGTATGCCATCTTTTTCGATATTGATAATGCGCTGCTTATATAAACCACCAATGGCTTTTTTGAACGCACCCTTGCTCATCCCGAAGGTGTCAGAGATGATTTCTGGGCTGGATTTATCGTGAACCGGTGCAAAGTTATGGTTCTTTTTTAAATAATTAAGAATAATTTTACTGTATTTATCGCGTGTTTCTTTGCCGCCTTGGAGGCTTAAGTCTATTTTACCGTCGGGTCGAATACGTTTAATAAACCCTTTTTTTGATTGCCCGAAACTTAATTTTTGGAAGACATCATTTTTGTATAAAACCCCCCAATGTGAATGGTTAATGATGGCTTTAAAGCCTAAGTCGGTGCTGTTCGCAATGATAAGGTCAACTTGCTGTTGTGGGGTAAAGTCATGAGGTGCTTCATCATCGATGAACTTGTCTATTTTTGATGAAGCGACAATGCGCCCATCATTCTTGTCGAGGTATAAGTAGACTAAATAGGATTTGCCAACATCCATTGGTCGATGTTGTTCAGCAAATGGTACAAGAACATCTTTTTCTAACCCCCAGTCCAAAAAAGCACCCACATGTGTACGTGCCACGACTGTTAGGTAGGCAAATTCACCAACCTGAGCTTTGGGCTTTTTTGTGGTGGCAATCGGGCGGTCTTCTGAGTCGAGGTATAAAAAAACATAAATCAACGAACCAACGGTTAAATCACTTGGAGCCTGCTTGTTTGGCAGGAGAACTTCACCTAATTCTTTAGCATCTAAATAAAAGCCGAAGTCGAGCGACTTGATGACTTCTAATTGATGTGTTTTTCCTAGCGTAACCATGGTCTACTCCTAATATTCGGTGTGCTGGCAATTATACAGGTCGTTGACAGTTTAAATGATTAAAACAGATGGCTTCCTTGCATCAAGACGCTTTATTGACGCTGTGTTTGCCAAAGAGCGGCGTGACCGAAGGTTAACATTGCTGCGTCATCGATTATCCCAATAACGTTGCATTTCATAATATAAGAATGAGGCCGTCCAGGTGATTAATACCAGCCCGGTTAATGACTCTAAGCCGGTTAAATGGCGCAAATCACCGATGGGTTGAATATCCCCAAAGCCTAAGGTTGTAAAGGTGGTGAAAGATAAATACGTGCAATCAAGCAAACTACCATCAAAATTGCCTTCTAAATGCCCCCAGCCTTCAGCATGATGCATAAAGTAAAACGCAAAGGCAAAGACCCAAACCTCTACCGCATGCGCAATAAGCGCAGTAAAAACGCCAAACAGTATTCTCAGTCGATGCTTTAATTTCATTTTTGGGATATATCGAGAAACACGGTATAAAAATTCGTAATGGATGATCACAGCAATGGCGACAACGAGCGAATTTAAAAAAAATATATGAAACATTGATTTGAGGAATAGGGGCTAAACGTAATGGTTATTGGTTGATTGTATACTGGCGGGCAGAAAATTATCGTGTTCATACGTATGAACGATTTATCGGCCTTAAGGGTATTCCGCCACTAGGTCGAGTGGGGTTAGATTGGGACAGTGGTCAAGTAGTGGGTAGTAGGCGGTGATGATAATAAATTGGCGAGTTTATCAATATCGCCACGCCCCGTCCGCCAGGCCATATAGCTTTCGTAGTCACTGCGTTGGTCCCACTTTTCAAGTAAAACAATATGGTGTCTATCGTCCTCATCACTGGTTACCGAAACACTTTGGCAGCCTTTGAAGGCACGTGTGTCGGGTAGGATCGACATAAAAACGCTTAATAGCTCTTCTCGGTTTTCAGGGTTAACTTGTAAATCTAAAATAACATCAACTGTCATAGCGATACCTTTTACATGGTTTGCCCGTAGGACTATCCAGTATATGCCTATAAACTAAAGCCCGCAAGAATGAGGAAATACCCTGAGACTGGGCTTTATTCACCGTTACATAAGGGAATAAAGCGTTGTGAAGAACGAAAAACTCGATATTTGGGAGTAGGCCTTATAAACCGAGAATCAGGCCAAAACCAGCGACTAATAAACTGGCCTAACAGTAAAATGAGTAAGCAAGCTGTTTTATCGTGTACGTTTTTGAATATTTAAAACGGGTTAACGGTGTGTTAGTGACCAGCAATAATGTATTTTTGGATTTCGTTCAAAGTCTTTTGATATTGTTTTTTGACTAATATTTTGAACAGCCAAGTGGGTGAGCGAGGCTTCGTTTAATTTAAACTTTCGAAAGTTAGTTGAAAAGATCATTGTGCCTTTTTTGCTTAGTAACTTTGCCGCTTTATTAATTAATTCAACATGATCACGTTGAATATCAAACACATTGTCCATCCGTTTTGAGTTGGAAAAAGTGGGTGGGTCAATGAAGATAAGCTCGTACTTTTTTTGCTCTTCTACGGCAGTATCAAGCCATTCCATGCAGTTAGCTCGAATAAGCTGGTGCTTGTCTAAGTTTAAATGGTTTAGCTCAAAATTATTTTTTGCCCAATCTAAATAGGTTTTTGACATATCTACAGTTGTAGACGTGGTGGCACCGCCCAGTGCCGCATGTACAGTTGCCGCGCCTGTGTAGGCAAATAAGTTTAAAAACTGTTTACCGCCGGCGTGTTCGCCAATCCAAAAACGTATCGGGCGATGGTCTAAGAATAAACCTGTATCGAGGTAATCTTTGAAGTTGACGAGAAACTTTGCCTGCCCTTCGCTGACTTCATGGAAACCACCATCGGTACCTTGTTTTTCGTATTGTGTGCGACCTTTTTGGCGACGGCGAATTTTCAGTGATAATTGCTGGGGAGGGATGTTTAATACCTCTGGCATAACGGCTAAGGCATCACGAAGACGTAGAATAGATTTAGCCTCATCAATGGTTTTTGGGGCTTCATACTCTTGTACATGTACCCACTTTTTTTCGCCTTGGTAAACATCAATGGCCAATGCGTACTCGGGTAAGTCTGCATCGTACAAGCGGTAACAATGGATGTTGTTTTTCTTCACCCAAGGGGAGAGTTTTTTAATGTTTTTGCGCAGGCGGTTTGCCAGCATGGTAGCGCCGTCGCTCCAATCACCGGGTGTCGGTAGTAAGGCTTTTTTTAAATTGTCGCCAATGTGTTGTTGCTGACTGGCATGCTGTCCTTCAAAGTGCCGTTCTGGGGTCACCGAAAAGTTAAAGACTTTACAAGCGATAGCGCCGTTAAATAGTTGGTACGACTTATGTGACTTTAATGAAACATTAAATGCAAGTTCAACATTACCGGTAAACACAGAGGCGTGCCAGCCGTTAAAGCGGGCCTTTAGGATGCTGCCAATTTCTTGATATAAGGGTTTGAGTTGTTTAATGTCGCCGAGTCGCTCACCATACGGTGGGTTAACGATAAACAAGCCAGGTTTCCATGACGGATCGGGGGCTACTTTTGTAAGCGGTAAGCTGGTGGCCTTAATAACGTCAGTAAGATGAGCCGCTTTAATATTGGCTTTAGCAATGCCAGCGTGTTTGATGCTGATATCAGAGCCGGTGATGGGTGGGATGTTATGTAGGCCTTTTTCTCGGCGATATTCGGCTTCTTTTATCAGTCGTTGCCATATTATGGGGTTAAAGTGTTTCCATGCTTGAAAGCCAAAATACTCACGCAGCAAGCCAGGTGCAATGTCGCCGGCCATCATGGCGGCTTCTGTTAAAAAAGTGCCTGATCCACACATGGGGTCGTATAAAGCACCGCCTTCGGCGGCTATCTTTGGCCAGCCTGCGCGAATTAAAATAGCCGCGGCAAGGTTCTCTTTTAATGGCGCTTCTACAGACTCAGTACGATAATGACGACGATGTAAGCTGTCGCCAGATAAGTCTAAGCTAAGCGTTACTTTATCTTCATTGATATATGCGTTAATGCGAATGTCTGGTTGCTCACGCTGGACGTTTGGCCGCTCGTCTGTTGCTTCTTTAAATTGGTCGACAATAGCATCTTTGATCACTTGCTCGGCATATCTCGAGTGGTTAATTTTTGAACGTCTAATAGAAGCGTCAATGGCAAAAGTGTTGTAGACATCGAAGTGCTTGGACCAATCTATTTTTAAGGCACCGGCATACAATTGCTCAGGTGTTTGTGCTGCATATCGAGCCAAGGGCACTAAGACGCGATTAGCAAGGCGAGACCATAGGCAAACGCGTAAAGCCATTTCCAATTCACCCTCAAAATAAACTCCACCGGCAGCTGGTTTTACTTGCAAGGCGCCGATTTGTTCCAGTTCGTCGGCTAAGATCAGCTCCATGCCTTTGGCGGTTGTCGCGAAATAGTTATTGAGTTGTGGCATGGATATCCTTTTTAAGGTGGGTCGGCTAGTGGTGCTTGATTTGCAACGAACTAAGAAGGCTGGGTCCTTAGCGGTAAAAACTTAAGCGCTATGCGCATTTTAATCGTTTTTACGGCAAGGTAAAGGAAGCAATTACTGGCATGTGGTCAGATAAAGTGAGTGACTGAGCTTGTTCTACAAACGCATTTTGTACAGATAAATTTGGGCTGTAGAAATAATAATCGATTGTCCGGTCAGGGTCTCGGCTTGATGAACTATTGGGGGCATAGGTGAACCATGCTTTGCGTTGCTCGGATTGCGTGTTTGCAAGGCTGGGTACCGCTAAATGTTGTTGGTACAAGGTTTCTATTGCAGATTGTTGATCGTAATTGCGACGTTGTTCTTGTGCGAGTAATGGATAGGCATTAGGCGGCAGTAAATTAAAATCGCCAGCAAGAACCCAAGGCGTTTGAGTCTGGTTAAGCGAATGTAATTGTTGATTAATTTGTGTTACTTGCCGTTCAAGGGTGTCGGAGCCTTTGGAAAAGGCGGATAAGTGAGTGTTCAAAAGCACCAGTTTATCTGCACCCTCTATGGGCAGGTGAACTTCCTGTAAGGCACGCTTAAGGTTAAATAATTGCGTGATGGGGTCTTGTGGGATAAGGCTGAGCTGAGTGCGTGTAGCCGTGGTTATTTTGTATTTTGAAATAATACTCAACTTGGTGCCCACAGCGCCCATGATACGTGGGTGAGGGAGATAACGGGCTTGCCAATAAAAGCTACTGGTATGACAGGCATAATCGCTGGGAAGCAACTCAAGTAATTGGGCTAATTGATCGGCATGATCTGTTCGCTGAGCACCTTCATCGACTTCTTGTAAGAGGATAATGTCCGGATTTTGCTGTGTAATTAGGTTGGCTAAACCCTTCAGGGTTTTTGTGATGTCGTCGCTAGAAGGGCGTTCGTCGGGACCGGTATTATTAGGCAGGTCATAGAAAAAAACATAGTTTTTCCCCGCCATAAATTGAACATTTTGGTTATACAGCTTAAGGGTTTGGCCCGCCGTTAAACGCGGTGTGTTTTCGCCGCAGTATACCGCTTCTTGTTGAAGAGCTGGTGGGTGGTATGTGCTAAACCACACTAAGGCAAACAGCCCTAAAAGACAGAGGCTGAGGGAAAATAACAGTCGATAAAAGACCTTTGTTATATCCATGTTATGAATGTACTTGCATCTGGTCTATTGATTTACACGTTATTTTAGTTTGATAGCGATACTGTCTATATTGTTGCGGTGCAAGCGATTTTGAATTTTATCGACCATTCTAAAGGAAGTGTACGGGCCCGATTTAACTCGGTGCCAAATGCTACCGCTTTGGTTTACTGTTTGTACGGTCGACTCAATACCTAACAATGCTAAGCGGGCGCGAAGAGTATCAGCCTGCTGAGCTTTTTTAAAAGAACCTATTTGAATAATAAAGGTGCCGGGTTTGCTTTTTCCAGTGCCTTCTAACCGACGCCTTTCTTCAATTTCATGCTCAGGAATAACAATTTCCATGTCGGGCAATATTTGATAAAAATCAAAACGTGGTTTAGTGCTGTCGATGGGTTTTGCAGTTGTTGCGATGGGCTTTTTTACATCACGTACGTCTTGTTGGTTAACAGGTCGCTTCACATCAGTAACGGGTTTATTTGGCGCTTCTTCCAAGTCAGATAAAAACATCGCAAAACCGCCAATTAATAGGCCAGTAATTAGCCACCAATAACCGGGAATAGGGCGTTTTTTTTTGCGCGTGTTATTGCTGTTAATTCGGTTTTTGTAATCTCTAGGCACTACATGGACTCCGGTGCATTAACGCCCAGTAGCTGTAAACCATTGGCTAGGACTTGCTTTGTTGCATTAATAAGAACTAGGCGAGCTTGCATCAGTGCTACATCATCAACAATGAATTTGTGTGAATTGTAATAACTGTGAAACTGCGTAGAAAGTTCACGTAAATAATGGTTAAGTTGATGTGGTTCGTATTGCTGAGCGGCTTGCGTCAGTTTTTCTGGGTAACGGTTTAAGGTATCAATCAGGTTGGTTTCGTGCGTTTGCGCTAATTGATCTAAATGCTTTAAACCCTCCTGTGCACTATAGTTGAGGCCTTTTTCTGTCAGTAATCGCATCACACTACAAACACGCGCATGAGCATATTGAACGTAATATAAGGGGTTTTCATTGGACTGCGAGGTAGCCAAATCAAGGTCAAAATCCATGTGCTGCTCGGCTTTACGCATGACGTAAAAATAGCGTGCAGCATCAGCGCCGATTTCATCGCGTAACTCCCTAAGTGTTACAAATTGACCAGAACGGGTCGACATTTGCATTTTTTCGCCACCTTTATACAAAACGGCAAACTGGACCAGCAAGACTTTCATACGCTCGGGGTCTGCGCCCATTGCTTGCAAAGCGGCCTTAACACGTGGCACATAGCCGTGATGGTCAGAGCCCCAGACATCGATGATATCGTAACCACGTTCGAGGGTGTGTAAATGATAGGCTATATCGGAGGCAAAGTACGTGGTTAAGCCATTATCGCGAATAACAACACGGTCTTTTTCATCGCCAAACTCGGTTGATTTAAACCACCAAGCACCTTCTTTTTGGTACATATAGCCAGAAGCTTTAAGCTTTTCAATGGCTCGATCAATGGCTCCTTTGTCCATAAGTGAGCGTTCTGAAAACCAATCGTCGTAATGAACGCCAAAGTCTTCAAGGTCTTGACGAATATCGCCGAGAATGGATGTTAATGCGGCGTCAAAAATAATGCGGTAGTTTTTATCCCCTAAGGACTCTTTAGCGCGCGCAATAAGGCCGTCAATATGTTTTTCCTTGTCGCCGCCATCAGGCTCATCGGCCGGGATATCAAGAAACACATCACTGACAGGCATGTTAAAGGTTGGGCCATGTGACTGTTTAATCAGCGTTGCAATGTCAGCAATATAGCCACCTTTGTAACCGTTACTTGGAAACGGGATGCTTTCACCACAAAGTTCTAAATATCGTAGCCATACGCTGGTAGCTAGGATGTCCATTTGGCGGCCAGCATCATTAACGTAATACTCGCGATGGACATCGTAACCAATGGCTGTCAGTAGATTAGCAACGGTTGCACCGTAGGCCGCACCTCTTCCGTGCCCTACGTGAAGGGGGCCGGTTGGGTTCGCTGAAACGAATTCAACTTGCACCTTTTTACCTTTGGCAATATTGGAGGTGCCAAAGCGAGAACCTTGTTCAAGAATCTGTTTGATGACGGCGTGTTGGCTAAGCGGGTTGATGAAAAAATTAATAAAGCCTGGGCCGGCTATATCAACACTTAATACGTCGCTGTCTTCTGGCAAGCTATTGATAATAGCTTGGGCTATTTGGCGAGGATTCTTTTTTGCAGGCTTTGCCAACATCATTGCAACGTTACTGGCGTAATCACCATGAGATGGGTCACGTGTGTGCTCAATTTTGATAGTAGGCGTTAACTCTTCAGGCAATTCGCCTTGAGTTTGTAGCGATAAAATGGCTTGCTGAAGCAAAGAGGCCAAACGTGTTTTCATAGTAAATTTAGATCGTTGATTGATGCGCTGAATAGCTGTTCGGTGTTGAACACCGTTGTCATTGCGTATTATCGCTTGTGGGGTAAAACTTGCAAGTCTAAACGCTGTTAAAACAAGTCAATGGGATCAACATCAATGGACCAACGTACCTTACGCGAGGATTTGAGTTTTTCAAGTTTCGGTAAAAGCTGCTGTAAAAATTGATGGCGGGGTTTTCGCTGGGCCGATTCAATTAATAATTGATAGCGAAACCGTCCCGCCCTTTTTAGCATGGGGGCTGGAACGGGGCCTAGAATTTGAATCAGTGGTGCTTGAATCGTAGAGATCAACTCCTTAGCATCGTTTAGGAAGTTTAGAACCGCTTGTTCATTGATGGCGTTCACTCGTAATAGAGCTTGATAATGGTAGGGGGGCAATTGGGCTTGCTGCCTTTCATCCAGTGCATCTTTTGCAAAACGCGTGTAGCCGTGCGTGATTAAGGTGTTTAATAAGGGGTGCTCGGGGTGGTGGGTTTGAATGAGTACCCGGCCGAGTTTTTCTTCGCGTCCTGCACGGCCAGCGACTTGGGTAATAAGCTGGGCCATACGTTCGCTGGCTCTGAAATCACAACTAAACAGCCCCGCATCAATATCAACAATGCCTACTAAGGTCACATTTGGGAAGTGGTGTCCTTTAGCAAGCATTTGCGTGCCGACTAAAATTTGAGCGCCGCCTTCATGTACTTTGTCGATGACTGACTGCATGGCATTTTTTTGTCGTGTGCTATCGCGGTCAATTCGACTCACAGGGGTGTCAGGAAAGTGCGAGCTCAATGTTTCTTCAACGCGCTCAGTCCCAAGCCCTAATGGAAATAATTCTGTTTGTTGACACGATGGACAGGTATTCGGAATGGCATGTTCAACTCCGCAATGATGGCATCGAAGTAAATTGGCATTTTTATGAATGACTAGACGAGAGTCGCAACGACGACACTGTGCAACCCAACCACAGCTATGACACATTAATACGGGAGCAAAGCCTCGGCGATTCACAAAGAGTATGACTTGTTCGTTCCGCTCAAGTGTTTTGCCAATCGCTTTTAAAAGCGATTGGCTTAAATGATTGTCTAACGTTTGGTTTCGGCAGTCTAATAAACGAATATCAGGGTGTGAGGCACCTGCGGTACGCTCGGGCAACACTAATTGTTTGAAACGACCTTGTTGTACGTTGTATAGACTTTCGAGCGAGGGTGTTGCAGTACCTAATACGATAGGGATGTTGTAGTCTCTTGCACGCATAACAGCAATATCTCGAGCGGAATAGCGAAAGCCTTCTTGCTGTTTGAATGATGTGTCATGCTCCTCGTCCATAATGATCAGGCCGGGCGTACGCATCGGCGTGAATACTGCCGAGCGGGTGCCCAGCAATATATTGGCAAGGCCTTCTTTTAATCTAAGCCAGGCCTGAGCTCGTTGAGTGTCGTTAAGGCCGGAATGTGAAATGACCATCTGTGCTGTTAGGCGTTGCCTAAATCGCTGAGCTAATTGAGGTGTTAGGGTGATTTCAGGCAATAAAATTAACACCTGTTTTTCAGCACTAATGACGTGCTGAATAAGTCGAAGATAAACTTCTGTTTTTCCACTACCGGTGACGCCATCTAATAAAAATACTTGAAAGCCTTCGAGTGCCTTAGCAATTGAGTCGATGGCAGTTTGTTGGGCCGGGTTTGGGTCAAATAAAGGTGTGGTCGGAGAGTGTGTGGCTGTGTTGTGTTCTTGTGAGGCAGTGACCCAGCCTTTCTCGATCATGCTTTTAAGGGGCGAGCGCCAGTTCCAGTCAAGTGTGGAAAAGAAATCACGATCAACAGGTGCATCGGCGTTTTTTAGTTGATGCCATAAGCCTAGCTGCCTTGGGGAGCGTTTTAAGGAATTTTCATCGAGTGTCAGGCCATGTTTGGATAATGTGTATCGCGTGGTGAGCTCTATAGTGGGTGTTAATCCGGCTCGAAGCTGTTTTGGGAAGGCCTGAGCAAGCACCTCGCCGATAGGGTGATGATAGTAGTTAGCAGCCCATTTATATAGTTTTAAGTCATCAAGCGATATTAGAGGCTGTCTATCAATTAATTGGGAGATGGGTTTGAGTTGTTTTCGGCTAAGTTCGGTTGACGAAGAAATGTTAAGAATAACGCCAATTTTTTTTAATCGGCCAAAGGAAACAAAAACACGCTGGCCGATTTGGTAATCAGAGCGAGCCGAATTTTTTATCGGGAGATAGTCAAAAATACGGTGCAGGGGGGTGTCGACAGCAATATTGAGGTAAAAATCAGACATCAAGTAAAAGCGTTATTTGTTTTGTATCAGTTAGCCTGAAAAGATTAAAAAAATCTACAATAAATCGCTAACTTAATGAGTTAACTATGGTTTTTATTTTATCCACATTTTCTGTGGATAACTATGTGGATTATCTATTTATAATAGCTCTCAAAGCCCATGCAAAAAGGGCTGACATCAAATTGTAACAAAATAAACCATTGTTAACATATCTATAAAAAACAACAAGTTATATAATGCAAGGGTTATTTTAATCATTGCGTCGCAATATGTTTATGGCGACTAATCTAGTGTTTTTAGCTTGTGAATAAGAAGTCTTTGTGTATAGGGCTTAAGGCGCCTTTCAGCTAAATTATTACAAATAAGAAGGTCAAGTTAAGTGTTGCCGTGAATGTCTTTATATTCCTGTTATTTGTTTAGACTATCAATGTTTATCACTATCTTTTTGTTCAGCTTAATGTGTTAATTATTAGCCATAGCGTGAGATTGACCATTCGTTGTGTTATTGGTGTAGGTGTACCATAATAAGGTTGTCAAAGATGATAATAGTTAATCAGGAAGAATTTTCTGCTGGGTGTGGCATCATTTTTTAACTTGAAAGATAGCCGGTGCTATCGAGGTCTAATATTGCAACAGAAACGTAAAAAACTGGAATATGAGCGCTTAGTGTTGGCATATAGTGATGAACTTTTTCGTTACGCGCTTTGGCTATGTCACGATAAAAACATGGCTGAAGATTTGCTTCAAGAGACCTGTATGCGTGCTTGGAAGTCATTGGATAAATTACGTGATAGTTTATCCAGTAAGGCGTGGCTGATGACGATCTTGCGAAATGAACATGCCCGTCAATATGCACGCTTCCGGCCGGAGATAGTTGATTTCGATATAGATATGTTGAGTTTGAGGGATGTAGACAATGATACGAGTCCTGACGCGTTTGCTCTTAAGCAGGCATTGAATGAGCTTGCGAATGAATATAAAGAGCCGCTGTTGTTGCAGGTAATTGTTGGATTAAGCTGTGAAGAAATCGCCTCGGTTTGTCATATTTCTAAAAGTGCGACCATGACCCGTTTGTTTAGGGCAAAACAGAAGTTAAGAAGTGTTTTAAGGCCCGAAGCGGGCCGGGCAGGTGAATGATGAAATGTGATGATTTTAAATTTGAATATACGGTCGCAGCAAATGAGGTTGGGGCAGAGGCCAAAGAGCACCTAGCATCCTGTGAGCAGTGTCAAATATTTGCAGCGCAAGAAAACTTGTTTGAGCAGCAACTAAAAGAGGTTGTTAACCAAGGTGTTCCAAGCAGTTTAAAGCATTCGATAAGAGACTATGTGTATAAGGCACCTTTTTGGAGTGCGACTAAAATGAAGCCTATTGCCTTTGCGGCATCGTTACTATTAGCGGTAGGCTTGGTAACGTTTATACCAACGCAAAACGAAGAGTCAGTGTTGCCAATAGATCAGTTAGTTTACGAACACTTTTCACACGATGGGGCATCTTCAACGCAAGTGGCTTACCCGCTTAATGAGCAAGAGCTCATAAAGTTGAGTAAAGAGTTTGGTATACGGGTGAGGTTAGCTAAAAATATTAGCTTTGCAAAAAAGTGCCCTATTGGAGATAGTTATGGCTTGCACATGGTGTATCAATACCATCAGCAAGCCATAACGATTATTTATATGCCAGACATCAGTCTAGATAAAACCCTACCTTTCCATTATGCCGGTTTACATGGCTGGGTTAAGCCATTGAAAAATGGCTCGATGGCCGTCTTAGCTGGTACAGCGACTGATATACCAGACGAGGAATTTGCCAGCAACGCAGTAGAATGGCTCTAATCATTGCCTTTTGAGTGATCCCTAGCAAAAATCAAGTAAAAAGCAGGCAGAATATAAAGTGTAAATATAGTGCCTATACCTAAGCCAGTAGCAATAACTAACCCAATGTCAAACCGACTAACCGCACCAGGGCCTGATGCAAGTAGCAGCGGAACCATCGCAACAATCATCGATGCAGTTGTCATTAGGATCGGCCTTAAACGTACTGTAGCTGCCTCCTCAACGGCATTTCGAATAGAAAGCTTTTCCGTAATTTGTAATTGATTGGCAAACTCAACAATTAAGATACCATTTTTAGCGACCAGCCCAATTAAGGTAATAAGCCCAACTTGAGTATAGATATTCATCGTTGCGACCCCTAGCATAATAAAAGCCATTGCACTGGCCAACGATAAAGGCACCGACACTAAAATAATAAGCGGGTCACGCCAACTTTCAAATTGGGCGGCTAGTACTAAGTAGATAATTAACAATGACATAAAGAAAGTTAGAACAAGCGCGCTACCTTGCTGTTTGTATTGTCGTGAACTACCCGTGTGGTCCCACTTAAAGCCTCTAGGGAAAGATTTTTGAGCTTCTTCTTCAAGATAAGCTAAGCCATCTCCCATGGTCACACCTGGGCGTAATAAGCCCTCAATAGTTATACTGTTAAGTTGTTGAAACTGTGTGCGTTTAGCCGGTTCAACTTGCGTTGATACGGTGACGATTGAACTGATAGGAACCTTCTTGCCTGATGAGGTTTTTAGGTAAATGTTATCAAGTTTTTCAATATCTGAGCGACTAATATCGGCTACTTGCGGAATCACTTTATAGCTTCGCTCTTGCATGCTAAAGCGATTCACATAACCTTCACTAAAATAAACCGATAAGTTACGGCCTATTTCTTCCATGCTGATCCCTAAATCTGCCGCACGGTCTTTATCAACCATCAAATTGTACTTAGGTCTGTCAAATTCTATGCTTTTTTGTAAGAAAATAAAGTTGCCGCTTTGCATAGCTTTACCAATCAGCTCACCTGTTACATCACTAATTTGACTATAATCAGCGTCAGAAATAACAACAAACTGTACAGGCAATCCACCGCCTGCGCCTGGAAGACCTGGTGGCTGTACAACAGCTGTTCTCACACCTGTAAGCGAGGCCACTTTTTGTTGGAGCTCGGGCTGTATCTCCATCTGAGTACGTTCGCGGGTGGATTGATGGCCCATTTTTAGGCCGCCAAGTAATTTAGTCGTATCATTCCCTAGCCCCAGCAAGATGAAGCTATGATCATACTCAGGCATGGCTTCAAAAATATCTGATAGCTTTTTGCCTTGTTGTTGTAAAAAGTCAAGAGTAGATGTCTGCGGTGCCGTACCCATCGCGATAAGCAAATTCTTGTCTTCAATGGGAGCTAATTCTGATTTTGATAACAGGTACATCGGGTAAAGGCTTAATAACACAACCAAACCAAATATAACGGGAATAGAAGGGGTTGATAATAAAGGCGAAACAGTTTTTTTGTAGCCACTGGCTAATTTTTCAAAAAAGTGTTCAGCGTACTTTTCAAATCGGCCGGCACTTTCAGAGCTTTTTAGAATGCGAGCACTCAGCATAGGAGCGAGTGTTAGCGCAACAATGCCAGAAATAAGGACAGCAGCAGCTAAAGAAAAAGCAAATTCAGTAAACAATGTACCAACTAATCCACCCATAAAGCCTATAGGGAAATAGACGGCAATAAGGGTAGTTGTCATTGCGATGATAGGCAAGCTGAGTTCTTTTGCGGCATCTATGGCTGCTTGAATACGTGGTTTTCCCATGTCGATATGGCGGTGAATATTTTCAACCATGACGATAGCATCATCCACCACTAAGCCAATTGCTAAGATCATCGCCAGCAAGGTCAGTAGGTTTAATGAAAAACCAAACGCTAGCATAATGAAAGTTGCACCAATGAGTGATAAAGGAACGGTGACTGCCGGTATAAACGCAGCACGCATGGTGCCTAGCGATAGGAAAATAACAACAATAACAATGCTGATGGCTTCAAGTAAGGTTCTTCCTACCTCGTTGATGGAGTCGCTGATAAATTTACTCGCATCATAGGGCATGTGAGACACAAGTCCCTCGGGCAAGTTATTATTAATGTCTACCATGGCAAGGTTAACCCGTTTAGCTACATCAAGCGGGTTTGCGTCGGGCGATTGATCTACCGTCATAAAAACAGCAGGCTTTCCACTGTAGAGGTTTTCGCTTTCGTAACCTTCGGCGCCAAGTTCAACATCGGCTATATCAGATAAACGAATTAGGGTGTCGTTTTGTTTGCCAACGACCAGTGTTAAGAAATCTTCTTCTTTAGCGACATCGGTTGTAGCGCCCATCTCAACACTGACCAGTGTGCCTTTTGTTTTACCAACACTGGAAAGGTAGTTGTTTCTGCGTAAGGCGGCAGAGACATCTTCAGCGCTCACACCTAAAGCAGCCATCCTTTTTGGCTTTAGCCAAATACGCATTGCGTATGTGCTATTGCCTAAGAGGCTTGCTTGGCCAACACCTTCAATGGATTGTAATCGTGGTTGAACGACACGCAATAGATAATCGGCGATTTGAATATCTTTCATGGTGTCACTAACAAAAGCGATATAAATCAGCGAAGTGGTAGACCCTGTTTTGGAGGTGATGATAGGGTCTAGTGCTTCTTGAGGTAATACACTACTTTGACTAGCCACCTTGGCTTGTATTTCTGCTATTGCGGCATTAGCGTCATAATTGAGGCGCATATGAGCCTCAATGGATGAGAGACCTTGTGTGCTGGAAGAAAAAAGGTAGTCTATTCCCTCAGCTTGGGCAATGGCCTGCTGTAAGGGAGTGGTAATAAAACCTTTTATAAGCTCACTACTAGCGCCAGGGTAAGACGTAGTAATAGAGATGACGGTATCTTTGGTTTCTGGGTACTCACGTATTTCTAGTGAAGCTATTGAGCGCAAGCCCAACACCAAAATAATTAAACTAACAACGCTGGCTAATACAGGTCGCTTAACGAAGATGCTGGTAAAGTTCAAAGCAATGCCTATTGTTGGTTATTGGAAAGGGTAACTACCTGACCGTTTCTGAGTTTTACGTGACCCTCATTAACGACTATATCGTTTAGTTGGAGTCCTTTAACTATTTCAACGCGGCCTTCTTGATGGGCGCCGGTTTCAATATTACGTAGCTCAACACTATGTTGGCCGTCCTGTTGTTTTACGACATAAACGCTCTCACCATAGGTATTAAATAAAACAGCGGTTTCAGGCAATGTTAAAACGGGACTGGCTTTTGAGGTAATAGCGGTTACTTCAGCAAACATCCCTGCTCTAAGTTTTTCATTGGGATTGTCGATAGTGGCTCTAACGCCAATAGAACGGGTTTCTTGATGTAGGCTTGGGTTTATCGCTTGGATATTACCTGTAAAGACTTCGTCGGGGTAAGCTTGAACCTTAACCTTTACCAATTGCCCTGTTTTAAGTTGTGCAAAGTGGCGTTCAGGAAATGAAAAATCGGCGATGATGGGCGATAAGGACACGAGTTGGGCAATTTGAGCGCCTTTGTCTAAGTATTGTCCAAGGCTGACAAGTCGAATACCTATTTCACCAGAGAATGGAGCACGTATTTTCTTTTTGTTAATAATGCTTTGTTGCGAAATAACGGCTGCTTTTGCGATGTCTAATTCGGCACGGGCCTCATCATGACTAGATAGGGAGGTTGCTTTGTTTTTTAACAAAGTGACCTGGCGTTTAAATTTTATTGTCGCAAGCTTTTCAGCTGCGACTAAACCATCAAGGTTTGCTCTATCTGTTGAGGTATCAAGCTCGAGAATCAAATCGCCTTTTTTCACAGTGGCGCCTGAGTCTACGTGCAGAACGGAAATGATGCCTGCAATTTCATTGCTTAAAACAATGCCTCGTACAGGGTTAATGGTGCCGACAGATGACAAGGTGTTTTCCCACTGTTCTTTAATCACCTCGACCGTTGTTACTGTAGGCGGCGGTGGTGCTTTGCGGGATGACATTGCTTTGTTGATTTGAAGGAATTTCGAACCGAATAAGCCACCAAATATCACGATAATAATAATGGCTAGTAAAAGTATTTTTTTACTCAAGGGGGTCTCCGTAATGATGCTTGAATTGATTGCTAGCGGCCTAAGTATACGCCGTCAAAGAAGGCTTCTCAAACAGAATATTAGCATTCTTTAATGTAAAAACATTGTTTATCCGTTAAAAATAGACTAAGACTGCAACAGGAAAAGGACAATTTAGGCATAATAGACAGACGTTAGATATAGAGTAAGGCGTTGAATGAAAAATATAAAATGGGTTTGTGTTGGCCTAATACTGATGCTGTCGGCTTGCGCGCATATAACAGAGCAAAAAAAGTTAGAGCACCTAGATGCTAAACAAAAACTGTTTATGAAAGCGTTACGCTGGAAGTCGTATGAAACGGCGGCAAGTGTTATTCGTTATAGAAACCCAGCGCGTAAATTAGCTCCAATTGATGGGCTTAATAAAATTACGGTGACTTCTTATGATTTGATAGGTTCTGTGCCCAACGCGGAGGATGACACCATCATAGCGCAGGCATTATTTGGTTATATTCAAAATGAAACAGGGCGTGTCTATCAAGTAAAACATACTCAAGTTTGGTGGTTCGATGAGGAGTCAAAACAGTGGTTTTTAGACAGCGATATGCCGGATTTTAGAATAGATTAAGCTTTTTTGTAATGTTGGCTTGTCAGATCTGCTCGAATGTTTATTTTTTCGTGAAGGTTTTCGTTATCTTCACAATTTATAAGTAGTTGGCAGTATTTGTGCCTTCAAGTTTGTCTTGAAGGTTAGTGTTGGTTGGTAATAAACGTTTAAGCCCTTCTTTAAAAGCGCGTATTTCATTGATAATGCTTGATGTTTTGTTTATAACGACGCCGATTTAAAAGGTAGGAAACTAGTGAGGTGGTCTATCTGTGCGTTAACCTGTATTTTTTCATCGTCAATAAACTGTTCAATGGCTTGACGAAATTCGGCATGTAATATCATGTGGTTTGACAAGGTTTTGACGGGCTTGAAACCACGTGAGATTTTATGTTCGCCTTGAGCGCCCGGGTCAAAGCGCATGAGTTTATGATTAATACAGTATTCAATGCCTTGGTAATAACAAGCTTCGAAATGTAAAAACTCATATTCTTGCTCACAGCCCCAATAGCGACCATACAGTGTTTGATGATCTTTAAAACACAGTGCAGCACCAATGAGCCTATTGTCTTTTTGGGCGCAAAACATCACCAAGTTCTCAGCCATGGTTGACAGTAATAAGTTAAAAAATTCTAAATTTAAATAGCCTTGTTGCCCGCTACGCTTTAAGTATGTGAAATGATAAAAACGATAAAATTCAGCCATTAATTGTTTGCTAATATCACAACCATCGACCACCGTCATTTCAATACCTTGTTGAGTAATTGACAGCCGTTCTTTACGTAATGTTTTGCGTTTACGTGATTTGAATGTTTGTAGGAAATCGTCGAAAGACGTGTAGTGATGGTTGAACCAATGGTATTGAATACCACTGCGTTGTTTATACTCGGAGTCCTCCAGTAAGGAAGACATTTCGGTGTCAGGGAAAAGCACATGCCAACTCGATAACCCCACTGAAGAAACTGAATCGAGAGCAGCCTGTCGGATATTTTTAATGATGGTCTGTTTTTCTTGTGTCAGTTGAATGCGATTGTGAAAAGCTAAACGAGGGCCTGTGGATGGTGTGAAAGGGATGGCTGATAATAATTTAGGGTAATAGTGTAATTGGTGTTGCTGATAGGCATTGGCCCAAGCCCAATCAAAAACGTATTCGCCGTACGAGTGGGTCTTAAGGTAACAAGGCATGGCAGCGATAATGTCATCTCTATCGGTGACAATTATATGATGAGGGGTCCAGCCGGTAGAAGCTTGGGTACAGCCGCTTTGTTCAAGTGCGGATAAAAAAGCATGTTGAATAAACGGATAATCAGTTTCAAATACACTGTTCCAGTGTGTGTCTGATACCTTAGATATGCTAGAGAGAAATTTAATATTCATAGTGTTAAGGTTAACGAAAAATAATGATTAAGGCGCATGCCATTGTAGTCGTTTCTAACGCTGTTATGGCTAGCTATTATGAGAACCATTGGCCATAACAAGCCACTAAAACGCTGACGCTGAGCAGTTCAGATAGGGTTTTTAAAGAATAAATTGGTAACGCTAAATACTGGAATTATATATTGTCGAAAAGTAAACAATGGCATAGAGTATTCTTTACAAAAAAAACATGATGGATAGGGATATGTCTAACGAAAGTATGGCTCAAAAGAAGGAACGAACCCAAACAAGTGGTTTGATCCGTGAGTTACTCGAAGAACGAAAACAAGTCTGGTCTTCTTACTGTGCAGTATCGGGCATTGAGGAACATAAAGGCCAAAAACCAATCGAGGAGCTGCTTCAAGATTTTTGTCAGTTGACGGTTGATTATATTTCATTAGGACATTTTGGCGTGTATCAACGTATTTTAGCGGGTAATGAAAGACGCAAGTCTGTACTGGCCGCCGCTGAGCGCATCTACCCAAGTATCTCTAAAGCTACTGAAACTGTTTTAGACTTTAATGACAAGTACCAGACGTTAACGCCAGCAATGATTTTAAATGAATTGGCTAGCGACTTATCCTCAGTCGGTGAAAATCTGGCAAACCGAATTGAGTTAGAAGATCAATTAATAGGCGAAATGCTTGCCTAGACCACAGATAAAGTATTGCCCTGAATGTGGTAATAAGACGGAGTCAAAAACGCCCGAGGGGGATAACCAGATTCGGGATGTTTGTGACGCCTGCGACCTTGTGCATTATCAAAACCCACGAATTATTGCCGGCTGTATTCCTGTTTGGGAAGATAAAATTTTGTTATGTAAGCGCGCTATTGATCCTAGAAAAGGATTCTGGACATTGCCAGCAGGTTTTATGGAGCTGGGTGAAACGACCGAGCAGGCGGCTGTACGAGAAACTTTGGAAGAAGCCGAGGCGGTTGTCCAAACTGAAGAGCTATACGCGGTTTTTAACTTGCCACACATTGACCAAGTGTATGTGATGTATCGTTCAGTATTATTAAAGCCAGAGTTTTCAAGTGGTGAAGAAAGTTTAGAGGTGCGTTTATTTGCGGAGCATGAAATTCCTTGGGATGAGCTGGCTTTTGAAACCATGCGTAAATCGCTAGAGTTTTATTTTCAGGATAGACAGTCCGGTTGTTTTAAGTTTAGGTCTGCAGATATTACAAGGCCGTTATCTCGTTAACCACTTAGCCATGGGTGTGAAATGAAACGAGAACAGATTATTCAATGCCTAGAGCCGGCAAGCAGCCTTCAAGGTTGGTCGCAGCAACAGCGTAAAGATGGTTTACGTAATGCAGCTGTTCTGATTCCTTTGGTTGAACGTGATCAATGGCAAGTTTTGCTAACTAAGCGTACCGAACATCTTAATAATCATGCTGGACAGGTTAGTTTTCCTGGAGGACGTGCTGACAGCATTGATCTTTCGCCACTACATACGGCGTTACGAGAAACCGAGGAAGAAGTGGGGATTCAACAGGACTTAATAGAAGTGGCCGGAATTATCGAGCCCTTTTTAACGGTAACTAATTTTAAAGTCGTTCCCATTGTGGGTTTTGTGGAACCTTCGTTTACTCTCAATATTGATGAGTTTGAAGTGGCTGATGTGTTTGAGGTGCCACTATCAATCTTGGCAGACCAGTCTTGTTATGAAAGAAAAGAAGTTGTCTGGAAGGGTCAAAATAGGATGTATTGGGAGTTGATGTACGACGGCTTTCAAATCTGGGGTGCAACAGCCGCTATGCTGTATGCATTTGCTGACCGTTTAAGGGTGGCGAAAAACACCTAATTTACTAGTTTTTGGCTGAGCTGGGCCGGTACTTGTTTTGTAAGCCTTGCAAGAAATTTCGTAGGACTTGGTCTTTACAAGGACGATAATGTTTATGGTCTGTGCGACGAAAAAATGCGCTTAGCTCATGTTTACTAATGGAAACGCCATTGTTTGATAACAGCGCTAAAACGTCTTCATTTTTCATGTCGAAGGCGATTTTAAGTTTACGTAACACGATATTATTAGTGATTTTTTTATCGGGCTCAGGTGTGGGCCTATCCTGTTTTCCTCGTCGGTCGATAATCAACCCATTTAAAAATATTGAAAATGAGGTGTCTCCACAGCTTACATAAGCTTCGTCGTCATCTTTTTTTAACCAGTTGCTTATTTGCTCGCGTGTCACCTCGTGATCTGCCTGTTTAAAAATATCGATCATTTTTGCATCATTGAAATCGAAGGTGTAGCGAAGGCGGCGTAAGATATCGTTATTGGTCACAAAGGTTCCTAGAATGGTTTGGTCTGGTTGGTGAGAGTATTTTACAGCTTCGTGGGCGCCTGTAGTTCATTTTTTGTATGCGCTGAAAAAGTAAACCGAATAATAGGTGTTTTACAGTGACGAAGCTTTATTGATTTTGTTCTAAGGCCAATAACTGTTTTTTGGCCGCTAAGCCTCCCGCATAACCGGTCAGGCTGCCATGGCTGCCAATGATTCGGTGACAAGGAATGATTAAACTGACAGCATTAGCGCCTATGGCATTAGCAACAGCACGAACAGCCGTTTTATTATGAATAGTGCTAGCGATTGTTTGGTAAGAAGTAGTTGAAGCGTATGGGATGGTTTGTAGGCTACGCCATACGCGTTGTTGGAAATCAGTGCCTACCATTAAAATGGGTAAGTCGAATTGTGTTAATTCTTGTCGAAAGTAGCGATTGAGTTGCTTAAAGGCCGTGTCGATGATAGCTGTTTTTTTGTTGACATAATGCGCGTTTAGGCGCGTTTGTAGACGTCTGTCAATGCTCGCCCGTTTTTGCCGCTGTTGCCAATCACATAGGCATAGTTGATTCTCAAAGGAGCCAATCAGTAGTTCACCTAGTGGGCTATCGTATGATTGGATGTGGATTTCATTTAGCGATCGCATGCTATGGGATTTAGTCCTTTGTAGCGATAGCCCAGTGAATTAAGCGGTTAGGCTACGAGAAACAATTTCAGACACATCTTTTGACAGTGGTGTATGAGCTTGTATGCGCGATAGTTGCGCCTTAATCAATTGTTGTCGCGTACTATCAAATTTTTTCCAGTGGCTTAGTGAATTAGCTAATCGAGCCGCCACTTGAGGATTAATGCTGTCCAGCAGAAGAATGTTATCGGCTACAAATTCATACCCAGAGCCGTCTATTGCGTTAAAGTGCAAAGGGTTGGCTGTGGCAAAAGCGCCAATCACACTCCGAACTCGATTGGGTGTTTTCATGTCGAAGTCTGGGTGCTGAGTTAACTTTTTTACGCTGTGTAATGCGTCGGTTTTTTCTGAACAAGCTTGCAAGGCGAACCATTTGTCGATGACCAGATCTTCATTTTTCCACTGTTGATAAAAAGCATCAAAATAACTCACATTGAGTGGGGTATCGAGGTGGCTTAATTCGGCTAGCGCAGCAATTTGATCGGTCATGTTCCGAGCCGTTTCAAATTGTTGAATACACATTGAACGAACCTCATCGGTTTCTAACGCCATTAAATAATCGAGACAAAGGTTTTTAAATGACCGTTGAGCAATACTTTGTGAATCGGTGCCAGCGCCTACGTGATGATTAGCGTGATAGTGTGCTAGCCATAGGTCTTGTAGAGATGAGGCTAAGGTTTGCTTAACAATGCGGTGTGCTTGGTATAAGGCATCAATATCAATAGTGCTCATTTGTTCGGCCAGGTAAGCTTTGCTTGGAAGGCTTAATAATAATGATTGATAAGCTAGATCTGCTAAAGGCTGTTGCAAAATGGCACGGAATGTACCCACCAGTTCATCGGGTAAGGGCGGTACCTTATGATGGTTCTGTATCGCATCAATGGTTTTAAAAATAAAATAGCTTAGGCAGTTTTGTCCTGCTTCCCAGCGATTAAAGGCATCTTTATCATGTTGAAATAAATGGATTTTCTGTTCAATGCTAAGTGTTTGTTGCAGTTTTATCGGTGCTGAAAATCCACGGAGTATAGAGGGGGTGGGCTCTGTATTAATATCAGTAAAAGTAAATGATTGCTCCGCTTTAGTTAACTCAAGAACCGTTGATGTTTGCTCGCCATGCAGGTTAAGTTCTTTGCCGTTGTCATCGAGTAAACCCAGTCGAATGGGGATGACTAGAGGCTCTTTATTGGCTTGAGTTGAGGGGGAGTTATTGTGTTGTTCGAAACTTACGGTGTAGGTTTTTTCGTTTTGGTTATAGCTTGTTGTTACTGTAACCGTCGGCGTGCCTGCTTGACTATACCACTGTTTAAATTGCTCAAAGTTGGCGTTATTCGCATCTTCTAAGGCAGTGACAAAGTCTTCGGTGGTGACAGCTTGTCCATCATAACGTTCGAAATATAAGTCACAGCCTTTTCTAAAGCCGGTTTCACCTAACAATGTATGAAGCATTCGCACAACTTCAGCACCTTTTTCATAGATAGTAAGGGTGTAAAAATTATTGATCTCAACGAAGGAGCTGGGGCGAATAGGGTGTGACAATGGCCCCGCATCTTCAGCAAATTGATGTGTGCGAAGCATATTGACATCTTTAATACGTTTTACCGCTTCAGAAGTTTGATGGGCGGTAAACTGTTGATCGCGAAAAACAGTAAAGCCTTCTTTTAAACTCAGTTGAAACCAATCTCTACAGGTAACGCGATTGCCAGACCAGTTATGGAAGTATTCGTGGCCAATGACAGCTTCGACATTTTCAAAGTCGGCATCAGTAGCGGTTTTTTCACTGGCCAAAACATATTTTGTGTTGAAAATATTGAGGCCCTTATTTTCCATTGCCCCCATATTGAAATGGCTCACAGCAACAATCATATAGATATCAAGGTCGTATTCGCGACCAAAGGCTTGTTCATCCCAACGCATGGCATTTTTTAAAGACTGCATGGCATGTGACGTCTTATCTAAATCATGCTCTTCGACGTACACTTCTAACGCAACCTCTCGCCCCGAACAGGTTGTAAAAGAGTCTTTTAAGCAAGCTAAATCTCCAGCGACAAGCGCAAATAAATAGCTAGGTTTGGGGAAAGGGTCATGCCAACGGGCAGCGTGTTTATTATCTGCTAGGGCAATGTTTGGGCTACCAGTGCGGTTGCCGTTGGATAATAAAACGGGGTATTCATCTTTGTCGGCCACCATCGTGACGCTAAAGATAGACATGACGTCTGGCCTATCTAAAAACCAGGTAATACGTCTAAAGCCCTCGGCCTCGCACTGGGTACAGAGCATGGTGTTTGATTTATATAAACCACTAAGCGCTGTATTGGTGCTTGGGTTGATGTGATTGCTGATTTCTAAAACAAAACGAGCACTAGGGTTGTGAATAGTGAGTGTTTTATCATCGAGTGTATAGTGTTCAGGGTGAAGTCTTTCACCATCAACTTTAAGGTCAATAAGCGTTAGCTCTTCACCCATTAATACCAAATCAGGGTTAGTTTTTTTACAATCAGGGTTACGGTAAATATTGAGGCGAGAATTGACATGGGTTTTGTCAGCCGATAAGTCAAAATGAAGCTCAGTTTTGCTAATTAGGAACTCAGGAACGGTATAGTCTTTTAAGTAAATAGTTTTTTGTTCGGAAGTAGACATAAGGTTATTTTGATTTAAAGGAGTGGTAGGCAAACAGTAACCATGCGATGAGCAAGGCAATGCCACCAATGGGTGTGATTGCGCCGAGAATGGTGATGCCTGTTAAGCTGAGGATGTATAGGCTGCCAGAAAAAATTAGCATCCCGGCAAGCATAAACCAACCCGCTATGCGTAATAAATTAGATGGATTGTTTTGGTGTAACACGCCGATGAGAATCAGGCCGATGGCATGCCACATTTGATAATCCGAAGCGGTGTGGTAAACGGCTAAATAATGAGGCGATAAGCTGCCTTTAACAGCATGTGCTCCAAAGGCTCCTATTACTACGGCCAAGAAAGCAAAGAAGGCCCCTAAGGTGATAAACGGTAAGGTTTTCATAAGGTGTTACTTTTCTAGTAAACGTGGCATTACTTCAACCAGATTGCAGGGTCGTGTGCGGTAATCAAGCTGTGCACTAATTAATTTGTCCCATGCGGTTCTACAAGCACCTGATGAGCCGGGTACGCAAAAAATATAATGTCCATTAGCAACGCCAGCAATGGCTCTTGATTGCATGGTTGAGGTACCTATTTCATCGTATGAAAGTGTGCGAAAAACTTCACCAAAGCCTGTCAATTCTTTATCTAGTAAAGGTTTTACAGCTTCAGGCGTGCCATCACGGCCAGTGACGCCAGTGCCGCCAGTGGTGATGATGGCATTAATAGCTGGGTCGGCAATCCAAGCGGATATTTTTGCGCGAATTTGGTAGATATCATCAATAACAATAACTTTTTCTGCACACTGGTGGCCTGCATCGACGAGTCGATCAACCAGTGTTTTTCCAGAAGTGTCGGTTTCTTCTGTACGCGAGTCTGAGACCACCATAATGGCGATATTAAGTGGAATAAATTGACGAGAATTTGTGGGCATTTTGGCTACCGAATAAGTAAAAAGAAGGCACTATTACCGCGTTGAATATTCAGTAGTAGCGAGTTGGATCTACGTTGTTTGATGGCATTGGTTAGTTCAAGGATGTTACGAACGGGAATGCGGTTTACTTGGCTAATGATATCACCTTTACGTAAACCGTTTAGCCAAGCAATAGAGTTGGTTGCGACGTCGGCAATTTTGACGCCGTGTTTGATGTTGTACAGTTGGTCACCATCAGATAAGTTAGACAGTGTTACCCCGACCAATTGATTATGAATACGCGCCCCATCGATAGAAACCACTTCATGTTGAGCGATGGTGATAGAGACAGGTAGTTGCTTGCCGTTACGTAAAATTTGTAGTTTGGCATTGTCGCCAATAGTTAGCAGTCCTAGGCTGTTACGTAAACTGGCACTATTTTTTATCGGTTTGCCATTTATGCTTAACACAATATCGCCGGGGCGTAAGCGGGCTTTTTCTGCCGGGGAGTTGGCAGCAACTTGGCTAATAATAACGCCATGTTTGACCCTAAGACTAAATGCTTTCGCCAGTTCAGGGGTTAAGTCTTGAACACTAATACCTAACTGCCCACGTTTGACTTTACCAAACTTAACCAATTGGTCTTTTAGGCTAACGGCCATATTACTAGGGATCGCAAAACCAATACCAACATTGCCGCCGCTCGGTGCCAGGATGGCGGTGTTAATCCCCACCAGTTCACCTTTCAAGTTAATTAACGCGCCACCAGAATTACCAGGATTAATAGACGCATCTGTTTGAATAAAATCCTCATAACCTTCAATCCCAAGGCCAGAGCGGCCAAGCGCACTAACAATACCTGAAGTGACGGTTTGCCCAAGGCCAAACGGGTTGCCAATGGCAATAACAAAGTCGCCAACCCGTAAAAGGTCAGAGTTGGCGATGTGTAAATCGGTGAGCCGATCGGCCTTAATTTGAATAACCGCAACGTCAGAATCAGGGTCGCTGCCGACCACGTTGGCGTTAAATGAGCGGCCATCGCGCAAAGTCACCGTTATTTTGTCGGCTTTATCAATAACGTGATGATTAGTAATGATAAGTCCTTTATTTGCATCGACGATGACGCCTGAACCTAAGCTTTGCGTGGAACGCTTTCTTGGTGTGTTGGGGAGCTGGAAAAAACGTCGAAAGAAAGGGTCTTGTAATAGAGGGTTTTCGTGCTGTTGAACCATACTTCTAGTGGCAATATTAACAACAGCAGGCGTTACTTTTTCTAAAACGGGCGCTAAGCTAGGCAGTGGTTTTTCGCCTATAAAAGCAGGCAGTGCAGCGTGCGTAGGTAAACTCGTAGCAAGGACTAATAAACCGATCAGTACAAATTGTTTAAGTCTTAACATCATAAACCTCTATGCTATTGATCTACATCGTCGGCGTCAACTTGTCCGCTCATACGACGACGTATGTGTGACCAAGACATACCTGTTGTCATAATAAAACATAAAATACATTGAATAATATAAGTGATCGCATCGATGTTATCAGCTGGCACAAGCCCCCAATCAACAATCATCCAGAATATGGTGCCAAAAAAAGCAATTGCCAAGGCAATGCCGATAGCACCAAGGGAGCGTAAAGTGGCGCGTATATAAATGACCCAACCAATTATTAAAATCAGCCCGGCAAGTGCCATAAGGGGTGTTATATCGGGTGTTTTTGTGACGACCCAATGGTAATAAGATAAGCCAGCGGGGTTGTAGCTTGCAAAGACGAGTACTGTTGCAATGGCTAAACGAATGAAAAAATTAGTGGCCGAGAACTGATTTGTTTTCAATGTATTATCCTTAATGAGTCACCTTGATGAGACGTATTCTAACTGAAAATGCTAACTTCTTTACGAACGCTTTAAAAGCGTTTTGAAAAAAGCGTAGCAAGTGTGACGTAATTGGAAAACACTAATTTCTATGGCTGAAATCAGACCATTTTTATTGCATGCACTACACTGTGTTGTATATATAGATAATTAATTGATCAAACCGAATTAAATGAGCGTGAGACCACATCAAGATAACCAACATATTTTAAGGAAATTTATTCCTTTAAACACCTTACCAAGCGGCCACTTTTCGACTATTTGCAATGAATGTCTTATTGAAGAGTGCGATAAGGGAACGGTGTTATTTGAGCAAGGGGATGATGCTAAAGAGTTTATCTATTTGATCAGCGGAATGATTAGCTTATTTGCCGGTGAGATGGAAATGGAAACCATCGTAACAGGTTCGGAAGTGGCGCGTTTTGCAATCGCCCACCAATTGCCCCGTAAAGTTCGAGCAGTGACGAAGTCTAAAGCGAGGATTGTGCGAGTTCCTACTTATATGCTGGATATGGATAACCCCGAAGATAATGGGCAAACCTATTTGGTAGATGACGTTGAAGACCATAGTGGCGATTGGATGACAACGATGTTGCAATCGCCGGTCTTTCAACGGTTGCCCGCATCAAATTTACAAAAAGTAATGATGCAGATGGAAGAGGTCGCTTTTGAACCGGGTGAGGTTGTTGTTAAACAAGGGGATGAGGCGGATTTTTATTACATCATTAAAACAGGTAGTTGTGAATTGATACGTCAGCCTTCTGAAGGTGCGCGGTTAATCAAGTTGGGTGAGTTACATAGCTGTGATGCTTTTGGCGAAGATGCGCTGCTATCAGGCAACCCAAGGAATGTAACGGTTCAAATGAAAGGCAAGGGGCAAATGCTTCGCCTATCAAAAGCTAACTTCATCAAGTTGGTTAAAGAGCCAGTATTACAATATGTAAACTTTCAAGAAGGGCAGGAAAAAGTCAGTGCGGGTGCTAATTGGTTAGATGTAAGAGGGGTCGATGAATATGTTGATGATCATATTGACGGCAGTGTAAATATCCCCTTCTTTTCGTTACGAATGAAAATCGCTGAATTGCGTCACGATCAATTACAAGTATTGGTCTGCTCCAATGGTCGAACCAGTGAGGCCGCAGCATTTCTACTATTGAAGTTTGGTTTTAATGCGCTGATTTTGAAAGGAGGAATCGCTAGCAGGTCTACCAGTAAGAGCAAGAAAAAGGCGCCAGAATTGTCCTTAAAAGAGGTGCCGTTATCAGCCGTTGCGACAACATCAAATGAGAATCAAGGTGCGACGGTTAGTAATGCTGACAGTTTGAATGCTAAGCAGTTAGAAGAGGCGCAACGTAAAGTAGCAGAGCTTGAAAAATTATGCGCGCAATCAAATGAAAGGTCCAATAAGCTTGAGTTAGAACGTAGGGGCTTACAGCAACAATATGAGCAACAAGCAGCCCTAGTCGCTGAGCTGCAATTATCATCAAAGCGTGTGTCAGACGAGCTGCTAGCGCTGCGCAATGGTCATGGTGACCGCGAGGTGGAAATGAGCCAGGCGCTGCTTGCTGAAAAAGAAGCAGGTTTGCAGCTTTCAAAAGAACTGGAAGATAAAGCCCTAGCGCTGGATAAGGCGCAGCAAGCGATGGAGAGTTCTCGTGAATCGCTTAGCCTGTTAGGCGAAGACATTAAGGCGAAGGATAAGGAGCTCGATGAGCTTAAACGAACGATCAGTGATATTAATACTCGAGAGGCAGAAACGACAACAACGTTTAAGGAAACGTTGGCGATGGCAAAACAAGAAGCCATCGAATTAAGAAACCAAAAAAAGGCCTTGGAAGAAAAAGTAGAGGCGACTGAGCGCGAAATGGGCGCGTTACTTAAATCTCAAACTAAACTGGAAGAAGAAAATAAACAGCGGATTAGTGATAAGGAAGCGGCTAACTTAGAGAAAGATAATCAAATTCAGCAGCTAAATTCCCAATTGTCTGAAATGCGTTCGACTATAAAGAGCTCGGGCCAGTTGCAAACACAATTAGAGAACCAACTTTCGCAGACTAGGCATGAACTAGAGCAGTTAAAAGAAAAGCAAAACGATGCGATAGAAAAAAATAAAGCAGAGGCTGATGCGCGTCGCCAAGAGCTTGAAAGCGATATAAACGCGTTAACACAACAAATAGAAGAAAAAGATACATCGTTAGAAAAGCAAACAGAGGCGTTAGGCGTCTTGGCGGAAACCTGTGAATCGTTGAAAGAGAAAAGCAGGGGGTACGACCAAACCCTGCATGAAAAGACAACTAAACTTGAGGCTTTGACGAAGGTATTAGAAACGGCAGAGAAAAAACTTGAGGCGTTTAGTCAAGAACGAGAGGACCTAGAGTCCGCTGTGTTAGAAAAAGATACGCTGTTGGCTGAATGGCGTGAACAGTCTGTTGCAATGAATGCTGAGGAAGCTGCTTTAGAAGAAAAGCTAGCACAGTCGGACAGTCATTTATCGAATGTGTTGGCTGAAAAAACAGTTTTAGCTGAACAGTTAAATGAATTGCGAGAATTGACCGATGAGCTAAAGAGTAACGAAGATAACTACTTAACAGAGGTTGACAGTCTTAAACAACAAAAATCGCAAGCAGAAAAGGCGTTGGCTGAGTCGCTTAATGAATCAGAGGCTCGAACAGAAAAGTTTGAAAAAGAAGCGATAAAGCTACGTCAGCAGGTGATTGCCCTAGAAAGCTCTCTGAGTGAAATAAGCTCAGGCAAAGAGTCGTTAGAGAGTGAGTTGAAGAAGCGCCTTGCCGAGGCGCAAAATGATGCCAAAGTAGCACTAACAACGCAACAAGATGTTGAGCAGCAACTGAATCGCGAAGTGAGTGAAAAGGAAGCTATCCAAAAAAGCCTAATAGCCTTGGAAAAACAGTTGGCGCAGAGGCAGGGTGAGCAGCAACAATTAAGCAAACAGTTAGATGAATCGCAAGAAAAGCTTGAAGAGCTGCGTGAAGGCGGAGAAGCTGAAGTATTACGTTTAACGAAGTTGCTACAGCAGGCCGAATCAAAACTTCAAGAAAGAAACGTAGAGTTTAATTCGTTGACTAAGGAAAAAGAGGGTGATGTTAGGCAGTTACAACAAAAGGCCGATATGCTTGAAGCCGAGTTGGAAATGCTGCAAAGAGCTGAGGCTGAAAGCGCGCAGGAACTTAATAAATTAGCGTCAGAAAAAGAAGCTGCAGAGCAAGCGTCATTAGTCACTAAATCTCAGCTTGATAGTCTGTTGATTGAGCAACAAAAAGTCACCGCAGAGCTGTCTCAAGAGCGTCAAGAAACGAAAATGATCATCCAAGAAAAGGATGCTAAGAATGCTAAATTAGCAGACTCGTTAGAGCAGCTCAAAGGCCAGTTGAAAGCATTAGAAGAGTCATTGCTCGAACAGACGCGACAGCTCGATGAAGCTCATGTTCAACAACTTGACAAATTGGACACAGAGCTAAAAAAAGTCAAACAGCAGCAGGAGCTTAGCGAAGGGCAGTTGATGTCAGTACAAGCTGAGAAAGAAGAGTTGCAACAGAAACTATTTGATGCAGAAGCAGTTTTATCGAGTGCTACGGGTGATCAACGAGAATTATTGGTGCAGCTAGAAAAAGCGCGCAATGAGTCTGTGGAATTAACACGAACGGTTGAGTTAAAACAAACTGAGATGGATGAGTTTGTATCGCTAAAAAAAGAACTGGAAGAAGAGTTGTTGACGTCTAAAAAGGCGCATAAAGCGATGAGCACTTTAGCGGATAGCGCTGAGCAGCGTTGTGAGGAACTGAACAATGCTTTAGCTCTACAAGTGTCAAAACAGCAAGATAAAGAACGGATGTTTGAAGAGCGGTTAAAGGCGTTAGAAAACCAGCTTCAGCAGACAGAAAATGACCTCCAAAAAGAGCGTATTGCTCTACAAAAAGCGGAAACAAACTTATCTTCCAAGGTTAGTGAAAAAGAAGAAATGCGCGTCGCCTTATCAGAGTTAGAGCAACTTAAATTGTCGGGTGATAAGGTTGTTAACGTATCACAGCAAAAAATGGCTGAGCTGGAGCAATCGCTAAAAAGCCTTAAAGTGGAAAAAGAACAGTTGATCAAAGCGCATAATGATGCAGATGAAAAAACTGCTCAGTTAACTGAGCAACTATTAACGGCGCAAAATGCAGAGAAAGAAACATTAAAAAGGTTAGATCAGCTGATGAGCTCACTTGAGACCGATAAGCACGAAAAAGCGGCCCTGCAAGAGAAGCTGGCGGATATTAATAACAACAATAATGAGTTGAAGCATCAACTTGAAAAGATGGAAAGAAATGCGTCTAGTGCGGTCGAGAGTGGTCCAGCAGAAAAACGAATAAAAGAGTTGGAAAAACAGTTAGATGAGGCGTCAACTATGTTGCTGGATCTTGAGATAAAACTAGAGACATCCTCTAGCGATGTAGTAGAAGAACCCAGTGAAGAAGAGAAAAATGCTCTTAAAGCACTTCAGTCAGAGCTAGATTTAGTTCGGGAGCAAACAGAAAAAGATATCCAAGCAATGCAGCTAAAAGTAGAAAATAGTGAAAAAATGAATTTGGCGCTGAAGAAAAAGATCTTGACGATGCAAACGTTAGCAAACCAAGAAGTGCTTCCTGAGAAAACACAAAAAGAAAAGAAAAAGGGCTGGTGGAAATAATACAAAAAGATGGTGTTGAATATGTGGCTGCGGTTGAAGTTGAAACGCTAGCAAGCCTAAGTTCCAGAGCATTTGAAGTCGACTTGGGTGATAAAGGTGCTTGCAGTGGTTTTTTTGTGCGCGAGCAAGACATGACGCTGAGAGCGTATAAGAATAACTGTCCCCATACAGGGGCGCCATTGAACTGGATGCCAGACCAGTTTTTAAGTCGAACTGGTTTATATATTCAATGCTCTATTCATGGGGCGATGTTTAAAACACAAGATGGCGAGTGTTTTGCTGGGCCATGTAACGGGAAGTGGTTAAAGGCATTGAGCTTTATTGAAAAAGACGGAATGTCTTATATTGCATTACTTGATCTCGAAAAAAGCCCGTCAATTTGACGGGCTTTTTAAGGTATTTTTGCGCAGACTATGGCCTGTGCAGAAAGCTAAGTGCTGATTGGTTCAGACTTATTTTATTTTAGCTTCCTTATACATAACATGCTGTCTAATGGTTGGATCAAACTTTTTGATTTCCATTTTTTCTGGCATATTACGTTTGTTTTTTGTTGTTGTGTAGTAATGGCCTGTTTTAGCGCTTGAAACTAATTTAATTTTATCTCTCATTTTTCAGTCCTTAAACTTTTTCGCCACGTGAGCGAATGTCGGCCAAAATAGCGTCGATGCCATTTTTGTCAATTGTACGCATGCCATTTGCTGAAACGCGTAAGCGAACAAAACGATTTTCGCTTTCTACCCAAAAACGGTGGTGATGAAGATTCGGCTCAAAGCGACGACGAGTTCTGTTTTTCGCGTGAGAAACATTGTTTCCCGACATAGGGCGCTTGCCAGTGACTTGGCATACTTTAGACATGATAAAACCTCTATTAAAATTAATTGATTGGCAACTTACTGCGAAACGGTGCGAATTTATACCAGAATATGATAATTGAGTAAAGAAAAAATTCGTTTCTATTCTTAGATATGGCCTAGTTCAGTGAGTGAGGAGGCATCGCCGCTGCCGATGATTAAATGGTCTAAAACGCGAATATCGATTAACTTTAATGCCTCGATTAATTGGTGGGTAATCTGTATATCGGCTTGACTGGGTGTTGGATTCCCTGATGGGTGGTTGTGAGCAAAAATTACTGCTGCGGCATTGTTAGCAAGTGCGCCTTTAACAACTTCTCGTGGGTGTACACTAGCACCATCAATAGTGCCAAAGAATAATTCTTCAAAGGCAAGAACGTGGTGCTTGGTGTCCAAATAGAGACAAGCAAATACCTCTCTTTGCTGATGAGCTAGTTTGCTTTTTAAGAACTGTTTGGTGTCATCGGGGGTGTTGAGCGCGTTTTTATGGCGGATATTTTCGTGTAAATATCGACGTGCCATTTCTAGCACGGCTTGCAATTGTGCATATTTAGCCTTACCCAACCCATGCCCCTGACAAAACTCAGGTTGCGATGCGTGCATCAGCGAGTTTAATGAGCCAAATTGCTTGAGAAGGCGGCGAGATACGTCTACAGCGGTCAAGCCTTGAGTGCCTGTACGTAAGAAAATGGCGAGAAGTTCTGCATCGGACAGTGAGGCGGCGCCTCGACTTAATAATTTTTCACGGGGCCTTTCCAATTCAGGCCAGTCAGTAATAGACATAATCAATCCTTGATAATGATAGTGGCTTGGATCATAGAATATATCGTGTTGTGTGACATAATGGGGTATTACTTACATAAAGATGCAGAAAATATTGTGAATGAATTACAGTATCGGCGTGTGTTATTGGGCGTGACGGGCGGAATAGCCGCTTATAAGGCCGCCGAAATTTTGCGCCAATGTCAAAATATGGGTGCTGAGGTGCGTGTTGTGATGACCCCAGCGGCAACAGAATTTATTACCCCGTTAACGTTTCAGGCGCTGTCAGGCTTGCCGGTGCATACTCAATTGATGGATGTCGAAGAAGAAGCAGGTATGGGGCATATTAACCTGGCTCGTTGGGCTGATGTGATTTTAGTGGCCCCAGCCAGCGCAGACTTTATTGCTCGCTTAGCATCCGGTATGGCGAATGATTTGTTGACAACGCTTTTGCTGGCAACAGAAAAACCAGTGATGTTAGCGCCAGCAATGAATCGTGCGATGTTTGATGATCAAAATACACAAAACAATATCCGTCAGCTTGAGTCTCAAGGCGTGGTTATTTTAGGGCCAGGCGAAGGCGTGCAAGCCTGTGGTGAGGTTGGCTTAGGGCGAATGCTCGAACCGGAAGATTTGGCGCAAGCCGTTGTCGAACATTTTCAAACAGGCGAGTTGGCAGGGTTAAATGTTTTATTAAACGCAGGGCCAACAAGAGAAAACATTGACCCTGTTCGCTATATCAGTAATCACAGTTCTGGAAAAATGGGCTTTGCATTGGCGCAAGCTTGTGTAGAGGCGGGTGCGCACGTGACGTTAGTGGCGGGGCCTGTATATATGCCAACACCGTCTGGTGTGGAACGAATTGATGTGGTGAGTGCGCGCGAGATGGCGGATGCTGTGCTTTCAAGGTCGGCACAAGCCGATATCTTTATTGCCTCAGCTGCAGTTGTGGATTACACCCCAGTTGAAATTGCCGAGAATAAGATAAAGAAAAACGCATCTCAGATGCAGCTAATTCTGGTTAAAACAATAGACATTTTGACCAGTGTCGCAACACAAGGCAGTGCAACGTTTTGTGTTGGTTTTGCGGCAGAAACGGATAATTTAGAAGCGTATGCTAAAGACAAGTTAGAAAAAAAATCATTGGATATGATTGCGGCAAATTGGATAGGCCGGAAAAACGTTGGTTTTAACAGTGAAAATAATGCCTTATCGGTCTACTGGAAAGGTGGTGAGCAAGAGCTCGGCTACATGCCTAAGTCTGAATTGGCTCGTGAATTAGTGACATTAATAGCAAAAAGGTATCATGAAAAAAATACAACTTAAATTACTGGATGATCGTTTAGGTCAATCAATTCCTTTGCCAGAATATGCGACAAGTGGTTCTGCGGGGTTGGATTTACGTGCATGTTCGGATAAATCATTATTGCTGAAGCCTGGGCAAACAACGTTAATTCCAACCGGAATGGCTATTCATATCAGCGATGCTAATTTGGCGGCAGTCATCTTGCCTAGATCAGGTTTGGGGCATAAACATGGCATAGTATTGGGTAATTTAGTTGGTTTAATTGACTCTGATTATCAAGGGCAGTTATTTGTTTCATGTTGGAACCGTGGTGATACGGCCTTTAATATTGAGGTTGGGGATCGGATTGCACAATTGGTTTTTGTGCCTGTGGAACAAGTTGAGTTTGAGCAAGTAGATCATTTTGATAACAGCCATCGTGGTGAAGGTGGTTTTGGTCACACTGGGAAAGGGTAAATAGATGATCTATAAAACAGTACTTGTTTTGATGCTTCTCGTTACCATTGCGGGTGGAGGGTACTACGTTTATCTAAATCAAATTGAACAGCAAAATATTGAGAAAGTTGATCAATTAATAGAACGTACTCAAAAGGTGAGTAGCATTTTGTCGTCAAAAGTGGGTGTGTGGCGTCAATCTATAGAGGGAACGGCGAAGAAGCCTGAGTTACTGGCTAGTTTGGGTAAGGGCGAGTCGGTAGCAATAAACTGGGTGAATGAGTATGTACAGAAGATAGATGATTTGGTGTCGTTGCGACTTGTTCGGCCAGGTCTTATGCAGATTGATACGATGAGCAAGCCACCTTTGGGGTATGCTTGGTTAGACTTGATTAGAAAAGTTGAAGCATCTCAGAAAGCTCAAATGCCTGAAGTCTATATGATGGGGACAGATCACCAGCATATTGCAATGGCAGTCCCTGTGCTAGAAGGTGAGCAGTTACGAGCTGTTGTGTTGGCCGCATTTCCGGTATCGGCTATTCAGGATACATTTAAATCTGCTATAGCCAATGAAAAAGGTGGGTTTCTAACTCTTAAACAAGGTGCTTTGAAGCTTGCTGATGGTGGCGAATCATTACATCACATGGGTGTGGAAGTTAGAAATATAGTCATAAAAGGTACGCCTTGGCGAATAGTTGTCAAAAAGAATGCGTTGGCACCCTATATTGATAAAAATGAGCTGTTTGCATACCTTTTTACAATAGTGATTTGCATGTTAGCACTGGCCTTCTTAGTGGCAGCTATAAAGAACAAAAGTAAGTATAAGGGAGTGTTTCATTCAATTAAGGCAAGAATAAAGAAGAGCCCTGCTGAGTCTTTAGGTGTTGAAGACGAGTATGCTTACCTAGATGAGGGTGAGGCGTTAGCTCGTAAAAAAATTTCAGATAGTATAAATGAGAAAATTGGTGATGGTGGTGATTTATCACATAGCCAAACCATGGAGAAAGATGAGGCAATTGAGGTCGTGATGGAAACGGGTTTAGCACAGTCTATTTTTAGGGCTTATGATATTCGAGGCGTTGTTGACGAAACATTGACTGAGGACGGTGTTTTATCTATTGGGCGTGCTATTGCTAGCGAGGCGTTAAGTGCAGGCCAAAAGACAATAGTGATCGCTCGAGACGGCCGATTACATAGTCTAAAGTTAAGTGAGTCATTATCCAAAGGCATACAAACTGCGGGGTGCAACGTGATAGATGTTGGTCAAGTACCAACCCCCGTCTTGTATTTTGCAACTCATCAACTGGACACCCAATCAGGGGTAATGATAACGGGAAGCCACAACCCAGCAAATTATAATGGTTTGAAAATTGTTATTGCGGGTAATACTTTGTCAGGCGAGGCGATTCAGCAGTTATATCAACGCATTCAGCAAGATAACTTGGAAACTGGTGAAGGCGCTTACCAAGAGCAAATGATGTTACCTGAATATATTGGTGCTATTACTGGCGATGTTCGTTTAGGCAGAATGATGAAAGTAGTGGTCGATTGCGGTAATGGAGTGGCTGGAGAGGCTGCCCCAATGCTACTGTCGACGTTAGGCTGTGAAGTGATTCCGTTGTATTGTGAGATTGATGGTAATTTCCCAAACCATCATCCCGACCCGAGCAAGCCAGAGAATTTACAAACGCTGATCGACAAGGTGCGTGAGGAAGAGGCGGAGCTGGGTTTAGCTTTTGATGGCGATGGCGATCGTTTAGGCGTGGTTGACTCGGATGGCAATATTATCTGGCCGGATAGGCAAATGATGTTGTACGCGGTTGATGTGCTATCTAGACAAGCAGGCGCGGACATTATTTATGATGTGAAATGTACACGGAACCTTGCCAAAGTAATTGCCAAACATGGCGGGAAGCCCATTATGTCGCAAACAGGGCATTCACTGATTAAAGCTAAAATGAAAGAGACTAAAGCAGAGCTTGCAGGTGAGATGAGCGGGCATATCTTTTTCAAAGAGCGTTGGTTTGGTTTTGATGATGCTTTATATACCGCCGCACGACTATTAGAAATTGTGACAGCAGAGTTTAGGTCAACAGCCGAGATTTTTGCAGAACTACCTGACAGTGTGAGCACCCCCGAATTAAATATTAGTTTGGCAGAAGGTGAAAACTTCAGTTTTGTTGAAAAATTGCAGTCTCAGGCAACCTTTGACGAAGCTAAGGTTATTACCATTGATGGTATCCGTGTTGAATTTAAAGATGGTTGGGGGCTGGTCAGAGCATCGAATACAACGCCTTCGTTAGTATTGCGCTTTGAAGCGGATAATGAGGTGTCGTTAGAGCGTATAAAAGATGTATTTAGAGAACAAATGTTGAAAATTAATGCGGACATAGCGTTACCTTTTTAACCGTACTATTTATCAATATGATTTGTAGATGAGGCATGATGGAAAATAATAAAATTGATCCAATTCAGACAGCGCATGTTTTAAGTGAGGCGCTTCCGTATATTCAAAAATTCTCGGGTAAAACCATTGTCATCAAATATGGCGGAAACGCCATGGTGGACGAAGACTTAAAAAGTGGTTTTGCACGAGATATTGTGTTGCTAAAGCAGGTGGGTTTAAACCCGGTTGTTGTTCATGGTGGTGGACCACAGATTGGTCGTCATCTCGAAAAATTGGGTATGAAAAGCCAATTCGTAGATGGTATTCGCGTGACAGATAGTGACACGATGGATGTTGTTGAGATGGTGCTTGGCGGTTTAGTTAATAAAGAAATTGTAAGTCTTATCAATCAGCATGGAGGCTCAGCTGTTGGCCTAACAGGTAAAGATGGTGACTTAATACGAGCGAAGAAAATTTCTAGTAAAGAAGCAGCAACAGAAGAGGCTTCAGAGCTGATAGATATGGGACATGTTGGTCATGTTGATAGCATTGACTCTGCAGTTGTTGATATGCTGGTTCAAGGTGATTTTATTCCTGTTATTGCGCCTATTGGCGTGGGTAAGGATGGGGCTTCTTACAATATAAATGCGGATCTTGTTGCGGGGAAAATGGCCGAAATTTTATCTGCAGAAAAGCTGTTGTTGTTGACCAATACATCAGGCTTGCTAAGTAAGGAAGGTGAATTATTAACAGGCTTGTCTATTGATGAGGTAAATAAGTTGATAGACGATGGCACCATTTTTGGTGGCATGCTACCAAAAATTCGATGTGCGATGGATGCGCTGAATGGTGGTGTGAACAGCGCCCACATTATTGATGGGCGTGTTCCACATGTTGTTTTGCTAGAGCTATTAACTGATAAAGGTATGGGTACTTTACTGGTTAGAAGTTAAGGTGTTAGCTGATTAAATTGCTCGATGAGCTGGGCAGTTTGTTCGCTTTTACAGGTAGCTTTTCCGCCTTTTGAATTAGCACAACGGATATCCAGCATAATATTTAGTTCGGCTTTATTGTTAACTTTAGTTAATGAAAGGCCGATGTCTTTGCTAAGCCTTGGTGTCCTGGTAAGGATGAGTTCATCCGAGCGATACACAATGGTAGCGCCAGCGTCAGTGATAAAGGATGATGCTTTGTCCCATAGTGTTTCGCAGGTATTTGCGTCACATGTTAACTGGCCTAGAAAGGGGCTAGGAATGGTTTCTGAATCAATGGTAGGTGTTTCAACTGAATGAGCTTTTAATACGTTGAAGCGTAATTTATCGTTCGCGAGTTGTTCGCTTAACTGTGTTTTTTGTAATTTAAAGTCAGCGATTTCTTGTTGATTTTTATCAAATTGTGCTTGAGCAGACTGAATGTTAGAAAGGTTTTTTTGCGGTATTTTTTTTCCTGAACGTTCGAAATTTGCAGCCGCCGCTTGGTGAAGAATAAGTTGTTTTTTAAGTGTCTCAGACTGACTTGTAGCGATTGTTATATGTGAATCAAGCATCTCAAGTTTGCTGTTTGCCAGCGTGTCGATATCTTCTTCTGAGCGAAATGTTTTTAATAAAGCGCTATCTTTAGCCAATTGTGACTGTAAGAGCTCTTTTTGTAAGGCTTGTAAGTGATTGATTTCTTTCAGGCGCTGAATTTCTTCCGGGGTTTTAGCAGCATCTTTTACAGCGATGGTGCGGCCTTCTTCATTTAGTTCTTCTCGTTCTCGCCTTGACTCTTCAGGTGGCACTTTGTCCGAAAAGGATACGTTTCCATTCTTATCAACCCACTTATATAGTTTTCCAGCAAAGGTTGGGTTTGAGAGAGTCAATAAAAGGATGGATAAAATTAAACGGTTTTTTTTTCTCATGGGAATTAAAGGTCTATTTTTTTTGAAGATTAAATCAATTAATGGTTATCATAGGCATAGACTGAAAACTTAGGTATCAGAGTGAATAACATTCATTATGGTTATATGCCATTTTTCGTTATATAACGAATGTGCCTGTTAGTGAGTATAGTTTAGAAAGTGGTATTTGTGGGAATGTAAACAGATGCTGGTTTTTTTAATATTTGATTCATTTTGGAGTATGTATGCCTACCGATAACTTCCCTTTCATCGCCGATGCGAATGATACGGATCCGCAAGAAACCAACGAGTGGCTTGAGGCACTTGAGGCGGTCATTGAACATGAGGGTAAAGATCGCGCCCATTTTTTACTTGAAACATTGATAGAGAGAACCAGATCTGCAGGAGCGGATATCCCGTTTAGCGCTGCAACGGCGTATATCAATTCGATATCGATTGCAGAACAAGCGCAATATGTTGGTGATAGAACCTTAGAGCATAAAATTCGTTCGTATGTTCGTTGGAATGCCATGGTGATGGTGCTTCGAGCGAATAAAAATACTAATGTTGGTGGGCATATTGCCAGCTTTGCATCATCAGCTACGTTATATGATGTAGGTTATAACCATTTTTGGCACGCAGCGAGTGAAACGCATGGCGGAGACTTAGTCTATGTGCAAGGACATGTAGCAACTGGGATTTATGCACGTGCATTTATGCTGGGTCGTTTGAGCGAAGAGCAGATGGACGGTTTCCGTCAAGAAGTTGATGGTGGTGGTTTATCATCTTATCCGCACCCTTGGTTAATGCCCGATTTTTGGCAATTCCCAACGGTTTCAATGGGCTTGGGGCCGATCATGTCGATTTACCAAGCGCGCTTTTTGAAATACCTGGAAGACCGAGGTTTTGCTAAAACTTCAGAGAGAAAAGTCTGGGCGTTTTTGGGCGATGGTGAAACCGATGAGCCAGAATCCTTAGGTGCCATTGGTATGGCTGGTCGTGAAAATCTTGATAATTTGGTATTTGTTATCAACTGTAATTTACAGCGACTAGATGGGCCGGTTCGAGGTAATGGGAAAATTATTCAAGAACTAGAGTCAGAGTTTAGAGGCGCTGGCTGGAATGTCATTAAAGTTGTTTGGGGTAATCGTTGGGATGCCCTGTTAGCACGTGATACTGAAGGTCATCTACGTAAACGTATGATGGAGTGCGTTGATGGTGACTACCAAACCATGAAAGCCAAAGATGGGGCTTATGTACGTGAGAACTTCTTTAATACGCCAGAGCTAAAAGCAATGGTGGCTGACTGGTCCGATAAAGATATTTGGGATTTGAATCGTGGTGGACATGATCCCGCTAAAGTATATGCAGCGTATGATGCAGCTTGCAAAGAAACCAATAGACCAACAGTGATCCTAGCAAAAACCATCAAAGGTTATGGCATGGGTGAGTCAGGTCAGGCGCAAAATACCACGCACCAGCAGAAGAAGATGAGTCATAACTCATTGCTCCACTTTAGAGATAAATTTGAGCTGCCGATTTCTGATGAAGATGTTGATAATCTTGCCTATCTTACTTTTCCTGAGGGCTCTGCAGAACAAGAGTACATGAAGAAAAAGCGCGAAGATTTAGGCGGCTACTTACCTGCGCGTCGTGAAAAGTCAGAGTCTTTAACGATTCCAGACTTAGCCGTATTTGAGCCGATGATGAAAGGGACATCGGAAGGCCGTGAGATTTCCACCACGATGGCTTTTGTTCGGTTATTAAACATTTTGTTGAAAGATAAAGAGATTGGTAAACGTATCGTGCCTATCGTGCCAGATGAGTCGCGTACGTTCGGTATGGAAGGCTTATTCCGTCAGTTAGGTATTTGGTCGCACGTGGGTCAGTTGTACACACCACAAGACTCAGATCAGCTGATGTTTTATAAAGAAGATAAGAACGGTCAAGTATTGCAAGAGGGCATCAATGAGGCCGGTGGAATGTGTGACTGGATTGCAGCAGGTACGTCCTACTCAACCAGTGATGTGCCAATGATCCCGTTCTATATTTTTTACTCAATGTTTGGCTTTCAGCGCATTGGTGACTTGATATGGGCTGCGGCTGATCAGCGTGCACGTGGCTTCTTATTAGGCGGAACAGCCGGGCGTACGACACTTAATGGTGAAGGGCTTCAGCATGAAGATGGGCATAGTTTGTTATGGGCCTCATCTGTGCCGAACTGTATTTCATATGATCCAACGTTCAATTATGAATTAGCCGTCATCACGCATGATGGTTTAAAACGCATGTTCCAAGAGCAAGAAGATGTTTTCTATTACCTAACGGTTATGAATGAAAACTATGCGCACCCAGCAATGCCAGACGGTGCAGAAGAAGGCATTATTAAAGGCATGTACTTGTTTAAAGAAGGGGCTTCGAAGAGCAAGCTGCGTGTGCAGTTATTGGGTTCTGGCACGATCTTTAACGAAGTGATTGCCGCGGCAGAACTATTGAAAACTGATTGGGGTGTTGAAGCTGATTTGTGGAGTTGTACCAGTTTTACGGAGCTGGCCCGCGAGGGACAAGCCTGTGAGCGTGAAAACCGCTTGAAACCAACGCAAGAAAAACGGATACCTTATGTGTCTGAATGTTTAAATGAACGTCAAGGCCCCGTTATTGTGTCGACAGACTATGTGCGTTTATTAGCAGATTCAATTCGCCCATTTATTCGCAAGCATTGTTCAATATTGGGTACAGATGGTTTCGGTCGATCAGACACTCGTGAGAACCTACGTCGTTTCTTTGAAGTTGATCGTTATTATGTTGCCATTACCGCACTAAATGCGCTGGTAGACTTAGGGCAAATTAAGGCTGAGGTTGTTCAGCAGGCCATAGAAAAATATGAAATAGACACTGAAAAACCTGCGCCATGGTTAGTGTAGAGCGAGCGATAGGAGAATTGAATGAGTGATTTAATAGATGTAGCGGTGCCAGATATTGGTGATTTTGATGCTGTTGAGGTTATTGAAGTCTTAGTTTCTATCGGTGATTCAGTTGAGGTAGAACAAGCCTTGTTGACGTTAGAGAGTGATAAGGCAAGTATGGAAATCCCTTCATCAGCAGCAGGGGTGGTCGAAGAAATTTTAGTGACGGTTGGCGACTCTGTGGCAGAAGGCACTGTTGTCGTTCGCCTAAAAGAGCTTAACTCGTCAGAGCAAGCGAAGGCACCAGCTCAAGAAGCAGCAGCTGAACCAGTACAAGAAGAAGTAACAGAAAGCGAAATTAATATTCATGTCCCAGATATTGGTGACTTTGATGCCGTTGAAGTTATTGAAGTGAATGTCGCTGTCGGCGATGTGGTTGAAGAAGAACAATCGTTGTTAACCTTAGAAAGTGACAAAGCCAGTATGGAGATTCCTTCGACCTCAGCAGGTACCGTTAAAGAGGTTAAAGTCGCCGTCGGTGAGCAAGTCTCAGAAGGTGATTTAATTGTAGTTTTATCCGGCCAAGCGGCTCCAACAGTGAAGGCTGAGAGTCCGGCAAAGTCTGAGCCTAAAGCAGAAGAAAAAGCGCCGGCAAAGCCAGCGCCGAAATCGCAAACGAATACCAATACCAATGTTGCAGCGGCACCGGTGACTTCAAAACCAATGGGACATATTCATGCAAGTCCAACGGTACGCAAGTTTGCAAGAGAGTTGGGTGTTGATTTATCAACGGTTACCAAGGCAACAGGGCCTAAAGGCCGGCTTTTAAAAGAAGACATTAAACAACACGTTAAGCAAATTATTGCCGGCCAATCAGCGACGTCTTCATCAGTTGGCTCGGGGATTCCACCTATTCCAGAGGTTGATTTTACAAAATTTGGTGAAATAGAGGAAAAACCGCTCAGTAAGATTAAGCGCTTAACAGGCACGAATTTAACGCGTGCTTGGCTGAATGTGCCGATGGTGACACATCATGAGCTAGCAGATATTACTGATATGGAAGCGTTCCGTAAATCATTAAAAGCAGATGCTGAAAAACGGGGTGTGAAGGTCACGTTTTTAGCATTTATGATGAAGGCTTTAGTGGCTACATTAAAAGAGTTTCCACAGTTTAATGCCTCGTTATCGCCAGATGGTAATAGCTTGATTTATAAAAAATATTACAACATTGGTATAGCTGTTGCGACACCAAATGGGCTTGTTGTACCTGTCTTTAAAGATGTTGATAAGGTCAGTATTTTTGAGTTGGCTGAACAAATGGGCGTGATCAGTAAAAAAGCAAGGGATGGTAAGCTTTCGCCAAAGGAAATGCAGGGCGCATGTATGACGATCTCAAGCCTAGGTGGAATTGGCGGTACTGCTTTTTCACCAATTGTTAACGCCCCCGAAGTGGCGATCTTAGGTGCGACACGTGCAGAGATGCAGCCGGTCTGGAATGGTAGTGAATTTATCCCCCGCTTAATGCTTCCATTAGATCTCACTTATGATCATCGCGTGATAGATGGTGCGGATGCTGCCTCCTTTATGGTAGCGCTTTCACGTTATCTCAATGACATCCGTCGTGTGTTGTTGTAGGAGGATATGATGGCTAATCTAATAGATATAAAAGTTCCAGACATTGGTGAGTTTGATGACGGCGTAGAGGTAATTGATATTCAGGTCGCTGTGGGTGATAGCGTTGCGGTCGAAGACAGTCTTTTGACCTTGGAAAGCGACAAGGCGTCGATGGATATTCCAAGTACCTCAGCCGGTGTTGTGAAAGAAATAATGGTTGCATTAGGCGATAAAGTGGTTGAAGGTGATTTATTGATAAAGCTTGAAGCATCTGAGGCTATGGCGACGCAGGACTCGTCAGCTGCTGACGATATTCCAGTGGCAGAACCTGTTTCCACGCCGCCTGTAAGCGCAAATGAAAGTGCTGATCTGCATGTGGATGTACTGGTTATGGGCGCAGGTCCTGGTGGTTACACGGCGGCCTTTCGCGCAGCTGACCTCGGCAAAAAAGTGGCGCTTATAGAACGCCATGCCTCGTTAGGGGGCGTTTGCTTGAATGTTGGATGTATTCCATCAAAAGCACTATTGCACCAAGCGCAGGTTATTCATGAGGCGGCAGAAATGTCAGCACATGGCGTTACTTTTGAACCTCCGACGTTGGATATCGATGCTATTCGTGGCAATAAAGAGAACATTATTCAGCGCTTAACAGGTGGCTTAGCAGGCTTAGCAAAACAACGGAATGTTACGGTTGTGACAGGGTATGCGAATTTTGCATCCAGCCATTCTGTTGTGGTTGAAAATGAAGGCAGTAGCCAAACGATATCCTTCGATAATGCAATTATTGCAGCCGGTTCGCAGCCGGTTAAAATCCCTGGTTTCCCGTACGACGATGATCGTCTGATGGACTCAACAGGTGCGCTCGCTCTGGCCGATGTTCCTGAAAAAATGTTGGTGATCGGTGGCGGTATTATTGGTTTAGAAATGGCGACGGTCTATCATGCTTTAGGTTCAAAAATTAGTGTGATTGAATTAATGGATCAATTGGTAGCCGGCTGTGATAAAGACCTTGTTAAGCCCTTACATAAAAGATTATCGAAACAGCTTGAAAATATTTACTTGAAAGCAAAAGTAACGGCTATTGAGTCAACAGATGATGGCTTGAAAGTAAGCTTTGAAGGCGAAGGTGTGCCCGACTCAGCGGTATATGACCGAGTGTTGATGTCTGTAGGTCGTCGTCCTAACGGCAGTTTAATTTCGGCAGATAAAGCCGGTGTGAATGTAGATGAGCGCGGCTTTATTTCGGTCGATAAGCAAATGAGAACCAACGTACCACATATTTTTGCGATTGGTGATGTCGTTGGTAACCCTATGTTAGCGCATAAGGCAGTTCATGAAGCAAAAGTAGCCGCTGAAGTGATAGCGGGTGAAAAAGCAGCCTTTGACCCTATGACGATTCCATCGGTAGCATATACCGACCCTGAAATTTCATGGATGGGATTGACCGAAACAAAAGCAAAAGCGGATGGTATTAAGTACGAAAAATCTGTTTTCCCATGGGCAGCGAGTGGTCGCGCCTTGAGCATTGGCCGCGATGAAGGGATGACCAAAATCCTTTGGGATCCTGAAACAAAACGTATTTTAGGTGCAGGTATTGTTGGCACTAACGCAGGTGAATTAATTGCCGAAGCGGTTTTAGCATTGGAAATGGGTGCGGATGTTGACGATATGGGGTTAACCATTCATCCACACCCGACCTTATCTGAGACCTTGTGTTTTGCAGCAGAAATGCAGGCGGGTTCAATTACCGACTTATACGTTAAAAAGAAATAAGTCGGGTCAGGCGATGAGCGTATCACTGAATTTTGTACGACACGGTGAAGCGGGTAGGCCGATAATTATTTTACATGGGCTATTTGGTAGCGCGCGTAATTGGCAGGGAATTGCAAAGCAATTGGCAGAACGCGACACGGTATACAGCTTAGATTTACGTAATCATGGTTCATCTCCACATGCTGATGAGATGGGGTATGAATCAATGGCGGCTGATGTGCTAGCGTTTATGGCGCTTGAAGACATTAAAGAAGCGGTGGTACTAGGCCATAGCATGGGTGGGAAAGTTGCGATGCAACTGGCCCTCTCAGAGCCAAAAAAGGTGAGTCAATTAATTGTTGTGGATATGGCACCTGTGACGTATTCGCATAATTTCGATGATGTGTTGTTGGGCCTATATCATGTACCACTTGACAGCGTCGGCTCAAGAAAAGAAGCTGATCAGTACTTAGCTGAAAAACTAAGTACGCCCAGTTTAAGACAGTTTTTACTGCAAAACTTGGTGGCGAATACATCAGGGGGTTATCAGTGGCGAGTTAACCTTGCGAGCATTGAAAAAAGCATGCCTGATATTATGGGGTTTCCAGCAAATAGCCTTAAGAAGCAGTATGCGAATCGTACGTTGTTTATTAATGGTGGTCAATCAACCTATATGACGTCACGCTACCGAGAACCGACGAAAGAAATGTTTCCAGCCGCCGAATTTCAAACCATAGCTAAGTCTGGCCATTGGCCGCATATTGAATCACCGGTGGAATTTATGACGTTGCTTAATAGTTTTTTAAGTTAGAAGAAAAATATAAAGTTCTATTTTTATCTGCCGATATAGGCGGTATGAAGACGATTAAACACTATATATTCTTACTGGCAATGATGCTGTTTAGTGCGAGCACCTTTGCTCAGCAGTATCAGGCGCCAGTTACGCATTCACAATGGACGTTCTCTGGTAACAAAGTTGGGTGTTATATAACGCATGTTATTCCACAATATGGTGTGGGTGTTTTTGAGCAAAAGTCAGGTGAGCGTGTTAATTTTATTTTAAAAGCAGAGTCATACGTGCCACCAATTCACACGGCTATGTTGAGCTCTGTGCCACCTGTATGGATGCACGATGCGCCCTCACTTAAATTAGCAAAGGTTAAAACGAAAACCAAAGAATTGGTGGTTCAAAGTGATGTATCAGAACGTATGTTACAAGAACTATCCAATGGCCGTTTTCCACAGTTTAGTTATAAGGCGAATCAAGGTGGGCAGGTTAACGTAGCGATATCATCGGTTAACTTTTTGGATGTGATGGCGCAATTTGAGTCATGCCGCCAAAATCTACTCCCCTTTAGCAGGGACGATGTGCACCAGCAATTGTCGTTATTCAACTATTTAAGTACAACAATCACACATAAAAACCGCAAGCTGTTAAGCAAAGCGGTTACGTATGTAAAAGAAGCTGGTCAGTCAGAAAGAATTGACTTAGTTAGTGGCACAGAAGATTTTTCTGTCAAAGACGGTCGGCGCATTTATGATGGGCGGGTTCAGGCGTTACGCCAGTTCTTAATTAACGAAGGAATGCCTGAAGAGCAGGTTATTGCCTTAGATGACCCCGAAGCATTAGATACACCCGCCGCCAGTGTGCGGATGAAAGTGGCTGGCCCTGAGCCTTTTAAGCATATCTACTTTAGGTCCGGTTCAGTCAGCTTAAATGAGCGTGATAATAAAAAGTTAGACTACTTATTACAATATAGGCGTTTACAACATCCAGACGGGAAGATAGTGCTTAAAGGATATAGTGATAGTCAAGGTCCTCGTCAGATTAATATGGCAGTCTCCAAAAAGCGTGTTGAGGTAATAAAAAAATACCTCTTATCAAAGGGTGTTAAGTCAGATCAAATAGTGACTAAGGCGTATGGTGAAAGTCGCCCTACATCTAGTAATAGGTACCCTGCAGGGCGTCAATTAAACAGACGAGTGGATATTTCAATTTCAGGGTAGCGCCAAGTGGTCATGCAATCGGGTATAATTCGCGGATTATTTTTAAGTCGCGAGTGATCTCATGTCAAAGCAAGAAGTCAATAAAGTTGTTTTAGCTTATTCTGGTGGATTAGATACGTCGGTTATCCTTAAATGGCTAGAAGATGTATACAATTGTGAAGTGGTTACGTTTACCGCCGATTTGGGTCAAGGTGAGGAAGTAGAGCCAGCCCGTGAAAAAGCACGATCCTACGGCATTAAGGAAATTTACATTGATGATCTAAAGGAAGAGTTCGTCCGTGATTTTGTTTTTCCAATGTTTAGAGCGAATACAATTTACGAAGGTGAATACCTTCTCGGGACATCTATTGCTCGCCCGCTAATTTCAAAACGCTTAATTGAAATTGCTAATGAGACAGGAGCGGATGCCATTTCACACGGGGCAACCGGCAAAGGTAATGATCAGGTGCGTTTTGAGCTTGGTGCCTATGCGTTAAAGCCAGATGTGAAAATTATTGCGCCTTGGCGCGAGTGGGATTTAACCTCGCGTGATTCATTGCTTGCGTATGCTGAGAAAGCGGGGATAGCCGTTGAAATGAAACGTGGTAAAAAGTCGCCCTATTCGATGGATGCGAACTTGCTACATATTTCTTATGAAGGGGATATTTTAGAAGACCCATGGGTTGAGCCAGAAGAAAACATGTGGCGTTGGTCTGTTTCTCCAGAAGCAGCCCCCAGTGAGCCGACCTATATTGAACTGGAGTATAAAGGTGGTGATATTATAGCGATTGATGGTCAAGCGATGTCACCGGCTACCGTATTAGCGGAATTAAATAAAATAGGTGGGGCAAACGGTATTGGCCGTGCAGATATTGTTGAAAACCGTTATGTGGGTATGAAGGCGCGTGGTTGTTACGAAACCCCAGGCGGCACTATCATGCTAAAAGCGCATCGTGCCATCGAATCGATAACATTAGATCGCGAAGTGACCCATCTGAAAGATGAATTAATGCCACGTTACGCTAGCCTTATTTACAACGGCTACTGGTGGAGTCCAGAGCGTGAAATGTTGCAAACAATGATTAATGCGTCACAAGTTACGGTAAATGGACGAATTCGTTTGAAACTCTACAAAGGAAATGTGATTGTTGTGGGTCGTGAATCAGCCTCTAATAGTTTATTTGATGAAAACATTGCCACATTTGAAGATGATGGCGGCGCATATGATCAAAAAGATGCAGAAGGGTTTATTAAATTAAATGCATTACGCATGCGAATTGCGGCTAGGAAACGTTCTTAATCTTTATAGTCAAAAAAAGCCCTCTGGGATACAGAGGGCGATAAAGAACTCTTAATAGATTTGAGGTCGAAAAAGCAGCCATAGAAGGGAGATTCGGGCTGCTTTATGCCCATAGGGCATCAGCATGTTTGAAGTAAAAATTACTCAATCAGCTTTTAAGAGTTGCTGATAGCTTACCGAGATATGTGAGTCCTGAGAATGTGGCAAATTGTCGCAGAGGCTTTAACGTTTATTTTTGTGTGACGCTATAGAGGTGTGACAATTTGTCACATTTCAGAAAACCGATTCATTGGTAAAATCCACCTTGTTGTAAAAAAACAAAAACTAATTAGAGGGTTTATGAAACGGTTTAAATTAAGTTTATTATCATTAGCTGTCATTGCAGCTTTGCCAGTTAAGGCGGCTGATTATACAAATCAAACAATCATTGTAGAAGGTGCTAGCATGCGTCCGGGCGCATTCGGGATTGCACCAGAATCGTTAGCATTGAAAGATACTGCTGCGCTTCTAAAAAGAGTGCCTGGCGCTAATGTTAACCGTAATGGTCCGCTAACCGGTATAGCCTCATACCGAGGTCAATTTGGTGGTCGTATTAATGCAGTGGTTGATGGCATGTCTTGGAAAGAAGTTGGGCCAAACAGCATGGATCCTCCATTAAGCCATATACCAGCAGCATTAACCGATAAGCTGACCGTGTATCGCGGTATTGCGCCGATCAGTAGCGGGATTGAAACAATAGGTGGTTCAATGATCGCGGAGTCTCGTAAAGGAGAGTTCACAGATAGTGAAGAATTTGAGTTTCATGGTTTAGCGTCACTGGGGTTTAGTGAGGTAGATAACGGCTTAACCAGCAGTGTGTTGAGTGCATATTCGAATGATAGCCATCGTTTTTATGCGAGTATTAGCAAAGAACAAGGCGATGATTATGAGGTTGACGGTAGTCGTACAGTTAACCCTAGCCAATATGATCGTGATGCTTATACCATTGGTTACGGTACAAAATTTGGTGCACATGAGTTAGGGTTTAATTACAGTAATAATGATACCGGTCATACTGGCTCCGCTTCTTTACCGATGGATATCATCTGGGTTAGAGGCGGTATATTTTCTGCTGATTACAGTGTTCAGTTAGCTGACAATCGTTCATTAGAAGTCGATTACTATTATCAAGATATGCGTCATTTAATGAATAACTTTAGCTTACGTTCTAACGGTACGAACATGACCACCATGGCAGGTAGTAGCCGCACCCGTGAAAACCTAACAACAGTTGATGGGGGTGGCTTATCGGCTGTTTATAAAATGCCTTTTTCAAACGGTCACCTTAGCCTTGGTGTGCAAGGCGATCAATCGACGCATGACGGTTTTATTACTGATCCGAATAACCCAATGTTTGGCGTGGACAATTTTAACGGTGCTGAACGTAATCGTTACAGTGGGTTTGCAGAATGGAAAGGTGACGTCCAGCAGGGTTTAGAGCTTGAAACAGGCCTTCGATATACCCAAGTCAAAATGGACTCAGACGAAGTGGGGCACCACATGTACGGGAATATGATGATGATCGGGCCTCAAGTCACAGAATTGGTTGATAGCTTTAATGACGGAGATCGTTCTCAAACAGATCATAACTGGGATTTTGATGTTATTTTAAGGCAGTCGATATCAAGCGAATTAACAGCTGAAGTAGGTTTTGCACGTAAAATGCGTTCTCCCAGTTATCAAGAACGTTATTTATGGATACCGTTAGAAGCCACGGGTGGTTTAGCGGATAACCGAGTGTATATCGGCGATGTGAATTTAGAGCCTGAAACGGCCTATCAGTTTGAGCTGGGTCTAGAATATGCTGCTGGCGAGTTATACCTTGCGCCGCGTGCTTTTTATCACCGTGTGAATGATTATATTCAAGGTGAGCAAGTCACTGGTACAACTGCAAATATTGTGGCGGATGGCGCGAACAGTATTTTTGGCGGAGATACGGTGTTACAGTTCGGCAACGTAGATGCTGAACTGTATGGTGTGGATGTGGAGTGGGGCTATGAACTTACGACAGACTGGCGTTTGGATGGAACGGTGAGTTATGTGCGCGGTCGTCGCCGTGATGGAGGTGGAGATAATCTTTATCGGATAGCACCTTTTAATACGAGAACGCAATTAACGTTCGAACAAAATAACTGGTCATTAGCCACAGAGCTCGAAGCGTACAGTGCGCAAAATGACGTAGCTGCTTATAATGGTGAGCAAAAATCAGCCGGTTATGGGCTATTGCATGTTCGTGGTGAAATAGCACCTATTGCAGGCCTTAAAGTTGGGTTGGGGGTAGAAAATATTTTAGATAGAGATTTTGAAGATCATACCTCAGCTGTTAATCGGGCAATGAATAATGAAGATGTTGCAGTGGGTGACAAAATACCAGGCCAAGGACGCAATCTTTATGTCACAGCGAGCTACAAATGGTAAGTTGTAAGAACTAAGTTTTACATAACAATGGTAGTAAAAAGCCTAGGTGACGCCTAGGCTTTTTTATGCGGTATTGGAAAGCAATAAAATGCTAAAAGTATATAGAGAATGATAATTGTCTCGATTAGCTCAATTATTGTTTGACGATAGAAAAAGATGATGTTTTTATAGTGCCATTGATAAATTGGCTACCAAGTAGGTGGCTTTGTTTTTTTTTATAACGTAAAAATAATTCAGGAGAACGTGTATGAAGATTGAAGCAGCAGTGGTCCGGGAAGGTAAGGGTGACTTTAAAATTGAAACACTTGAGTTAGCAGAGCCATCTGATGATCAAATTTTAATCAAAATTGCTGGTGTTGGCTTATGCCATACCGACTTAACTTGTCGTGACCAGCTTTACCCAGTACCACTGCCTATGGTGTTTGGCCATGAAGGCTCGGGTGTGGTAGAAAAAGTAGGTAAAAATGTTAGTAAAGTAGCCCCTGGTGACCACGTCGTTTTAACTTTCTACACTTGTGGAAAATGTGACGCTTGCCTTAGTGGAGATCCTACTAGTTGCGCTAACTCTTTTGGCCCTAATTTTATGGGGCGTGCTCTTGATGGTAGCTGTACCATTCATGATCATGCTGGTGATGAAGTGGGTTGTAGCTTTTTTGGACAGTCTTCCTTTGCTACCCATGCGTTAGCTTATGAGCGTAATACAGTTAAAGTAGATAAATCAGCACCAATTGAGCTACTTGGCCCGCTGGGCTGTGGTGTGCAAACGGGTGCAGGCTCTGTACTTAATGCACTAAACCCACCTGCGGGTAGTGCGATTGCTGTTTTTGGTGCCGGAGCGGTTGGCCTTTCAGCGGTGATGGGCGCGGTAGTGGCAAACTGCACAACTATTATCTCAATTGACGTTAAAGAAAACCGTTTAGAGCTTGCTAAAGAACTTGGTGCAACACATACCATCAATGCTGCAGAGCTTGATCCAATTGAAGAAATTCAAAAACTAACCGGTGGTGCAGGTATTGCTTATGTGCTTGAAACCAGCGGTGTGGCACCTGTGTTGAGCCAGGCTATTATGTCATCTTGTGTGGGTGGTGAGGTTGGTATTGTAGGTGCACCTGCAATGGGCACAACGGTTCCTTTAGATGTTAACCACATGTTATTTAATCGTAAATTGCGTGGAATTATAGAAGGCGAGTCAAATTCTGATATCTTTATTCCTCGGTTGATTAGCCTGTATCAACAGGGTAAATTCCCGTTTGATAAGTTGGTTAAGTTCTATGATCTTGAGCAAATTAACGAGGCAGCGGAAGACTCAGAAAAAGGAACAACGCTAAAAGCGATTATGCGTCTTCCTAAGTAGTCACCTGTAGGGTATTAAGAAACCGGCGTTATATATAGTGCCGGTTTTTTTATGTCTGATATTTTTGTATTGGTATGGCATTGTTGCCTGTGCATTAGTCATATTTATTTTATGCTGCGCGTTAATTTCTATGACGTTTTAACCTAGAGCATGCTAGCTATTTAATGCTGACATTATATTGAGTAATATAATGTTCTCAGGCAGTGACGTCGTTCCAGCCTTGGTTTGCCAATAAGAACTGATCATGTGTCTAGTGGAGCTTCATTTTCAAAAGAGTGTGGCGATTGTTACTACGAATAATTAGCGGCGTTATGTGATTGATCCGCTAAACTAAATTAGGCTACTTTATTATTCAAAAAAACCGAGTAGATTGCTACTCGGTTTTTTTCTGAGTAAGAGGAAAAATTACGCGCTGACAGTTTCTTCTGTTGGTTCACCCAGCCAGTCAGGCCAACCAGCTGCTCTATTAGCTTCCCTTGCAAGCACTCTTTCTTCAGGTGTAGCGCGAGTCAGATCCCACTCTTTGAGTTTAGGTTGAGCAAGAAACTTAAACCAAATGGGCGGGATTAGGGCTGCATTGAAGGATAAAAACATGCTCGGGCCTTGTGGGCCATCAGGTGTTGGTTTTAGTTCATAAAACGGGATATATGAGTCTAGGTGATGATCGTTATGATTTGAAATTTCATATGCGAGCGGGCGAATAATGTAGGACAAGTGATTCCAAATATGACGTGATTCATAAGGTTGGCCCTCAACCCTAACTAAACCATTGTGTTGGAAGTAGTTAAAACCCTCAGCAAATAGTTTAGCTAGCATTAAGCCGAAAATGCTTATCACCATCGCATAAACGCCGCCGAACCAAGTAACGACTCCAATGAGGATAAACACTTGGACGATAGCACGTACTAAGCGACCACTCGGAGACCATAGGCTTTTATTAGTTTTTTTACTCTTTTCACGTTCTGCATGAATAAAGTCTTTATAGCTGCCAAAAGAGGCCCTAAACATATAGCTATAAATGTTTTCACCTCGTCTTGCGGTATCAGAGTCTTGAGGTGTTGCTAGGTTAACATGGTGGTTGTGGATATGAGCAACGTCACGAGTGGGGTCTAGAAAAAAAGTACCTAATAAGGTGGCAAAATAACGCCCATAATCTCTGCGGTGTAGTAACTCATGGGTAACAGGTACGTTGGGCATAGCGCCTAACAATCCAAGAGAAAGTACTGCGCCGACCATATCTATAACAGGGATAGAGCCTGTAGCCTGGACCGTCGTGTTGACCCAATGTACAAAGCTTGCATATAAACCAATCATAAAGAAGAGGTGAAGGTACAGAGGGATATTGACGATAAACGGGTGATTTATCTTGCGCATGTTCAGATCGGGTTTGGCTAAAACATCAAGAATAGTGATGGGTATCAGCAGCCCGACGCCGACCCAAACCCAGTGGCCTCCATGAGCAAAGCCCCAAATAGCAATGCAAACAAGAATGGTTCCGAAGTAGTATCGTAAATAATCCATAACTCCCTCCTGTAACGATTGATTTTATTTTTATTGGAATCAACACCCTAGCACAAAAGAAAATAAATAACTAACGGATGTTATTTTTTATTGATTGCTTTAAGAGCTTGAGTTAAGGTCTTTATTCTTAATTTCAATGAAAGGGCTTTAATTAAGTCAGCCGTTAGGTTTAAACACAAAAGGAAATGTAATGATCCGTTATAAAAAATTAGGTTATGTTGCGTTGGGTGTCACCGATCTGGAAAGGTCTATTACTTATTACCGTGATTTAGTTGGTTTGCAGCTTAACTTGCAAGAAGAGGGGGTGGCATATTTCTCTTGCAGTGATGACCATCATAATCTAGTGCTTTACCAAAATGATGTTGCGGGGTTAAAGCGCATTGCATGGGAAATGGAGAGTGATGCCGAATTAGATAACGCGGCTGATACGTTTAAAAAGCATGGCCTCGATGTTTATGAATTGCCAACCGAAGAAAGTAAGGGGATTTTCCAAGGACGAACATTACGTTTTATAGAGCCTAATGATGGTATATGTTTTGAACTTTATAACCAGCAATACAAGAGAGCAACAAGTTATCAGCCAACCGTCAGTAAAATTGCCCGTTTGGGTCATGTGGTCGTGAGTTTTTCTGATTGGGATGCCTCGATCAAGTTCTTTAGAGAAGTCATGAACTTTGATACCTCTGACTCGATTGATGGTTTTATAAACTTTATGCGGTGTTTTCCTAACCCTTACCACCATACGTTGGGTGTGAGTAATGCGAAATTAAGAGGCGATAGACCAGGCTTGCATCATGTTAATTTTATGGTGACAGACATGGATGATATTGGGCGCGCACTGAATAGAATGCCAGAAAATAATATTCCTATTGTATTTGGGCCAGGACGGCATCCACCCTCAGGCAGTATTTTTTATTATTTCTTAGATCCAGATGGAATGACTGTTGAATACAGTTTTGGCATGGAAGAATTTCCTGAAGAAAACCCACGGAAACCAAGGTCGTTAGAGCCTCGTCCAGATTCTGGTGATTATTGGGGAAGTGTACCGAAAGAAGATTGGGCTCAGGGTGGCGATATTTTACCGGCTAAACCACAATTGATAGGCCAGTTACTTTAAAAACCAGATTAGCCTTATAGGGGTTCAAAGTGATTATTGATGTACACACGCATGTGGTTCCTGAGTATTTCCCTGCATACTCTGGTAATAATGTAGCCACTCGATGGCCATCAATGGGCTGTTGTGATCAGCCGCATCATCGGTCAGTTTTAATTGCTGGCAAAACATTTCGAGAAGTCAGTCATCATAGCTGGGATGCCTCTCAACGTCTGCTTGATATGCAGGTGGAAAAGGTTGATAGACAAGTCTTGTCGCCAATGCCTGAGCTTTTATCCTATTGGTTTGATGTGGATGATGCTGTGCGTATGTGTGGGCATATGAATCATACGATTGCTAACATGGTTAATAGTTCTCCTGAATCCTTTTATGGCTTAGGAATGGTTCCCTTGCAAGACCCTGAGCGTGCAGCCAGTGAAATGTCACGTTTACGTGCTGATTATGGTTTATTGGGTATAGAGGTGGGTACAAATATTAATGGACGGCCCATTGGCGACCCTTTCTTTGAGCCCATTTTTGCGGCAGCGGTTGAGAATGGATTATCAATTTTTATTCATCCGTTACACCCAGCTGGGGTGGAAAGAGTTATAGGCCCGCCAGCCATGTCAGCTTTGGTAGCTTTTCCAAATGAAACAGCTTTCGCGGCAGCCTCTTTAGTCAGTGGGGGAATGTTGACCAAGTACCCAGCGTTACGTATTGGGTTAAGTCATGGTGGCGGTGGTTTTGCCATGATGTTGCCGCGAATGATGCAAGGGTGGGAAACAATGGGGCGTGATCTATTTGATGAATCGCCGATAGATATTGCACAACGACTCTACTACGACACCTTGGTGTACGATAATCAAACACTTCAGTATTTAATTGACTCATTTGGCATAGAGCAACTCATGGTGGGTACTGACTACCCCTTTGTCATTCGTGAGAAGTCGCCCGGCAAGCGGATACAATCTTTGGGGCTTAGTGAGCATGATATGTCGCTCCTTCAGTCTGTTAACGCACAACGTTTTCTAGCTTGCTCTAGGTAGGCAAAGCATTCATTCATATTTTTAACACTAGCATTTTATAAAAAATAATAATCACCTAAAGGAGATCATTCCATGAGAAGTGGTTCCACTAATTAGGACAACCTGCTTAGGAGTTATTTTCCCAGTTAATCATGCCGCGATTAACGGCATGATGGTTTCATAAT